>JACSRE010000254.1 GCA_014879945.1 Myxococcus sp. | reverse complement strand
CGGCGATCGTGGTGCCGGCGAGCACCCCGTCGATGAACACCGAGATCGTGCTGCCGGCCTCGGCCGTGCCTGCGACGGCCGGGGTCGCGTCGGACGACACCGCTCCCGAGCCAGGCGCGACGATGACAGGCGCCGTCGGCGGCGTGGTGTCAGTCACGAACGTCCTCGGAGCCGACGACGGGCTCACGTTGCCGCCCGCGTCACGCGCGGTGGCCGAGGCGGTGTGCATGCCGTCCATCAAGGCGGTGGCGGGGGTGACGCTGAAGCGGCCCATCGCGTCGGCGACGACGGCGCCAATCGCCACGCCGTCGATGGTGACGACGACGGTCGCGCCCGGCTCGGCGGTGCCGCTGACCACGGGCCGCGCCGTCGACAGCAGCGCCCCCGAGAGCGGCTGCGTGAGGGTCGGCGCCACCGGCGCCACGGTGTCCACCGTGAAGGTGTTGACGGCCGAGACCGGCCCGGTGTTGTCGGCCCCGTCGGTGGCCCGCGCGCTCACGGTGTGCGCGCCGTCGGCGAGCGTGGTGGGGAGCGTCAACGAGAAGGCCCCCGTCGCGTCAGCAACGACGGTGCCCGCGATGCCCGAGTCGAGGATGATGGTGACGGTGCTGTTGGGTTCGGCGTCGCCGGTGATGGTCACCATCGACGCCGAGAGCACCGCGCCGTTGGCCGGGCTCGTCAGCAGCGGCGCCGCGGGCGCCATGGTGTCCACCGTCCACATGAACGAGGCCGGCGTGGTGTCGACGTCGGTTGTGGAGAAGCGCGCGCGCACCTCGAGGCGGTGTTGCCCGTCCGACAGCGCCGAGAACGAGGCGGGGTTGGGGCACGGCGAGAACGCGGCCATGTCCAGGCTGCACTCGAAGGTGACGGGTGACTTGTTGCTCGAGAAGCTGAACGAGGCCGTGGCGTCGTTGGTCGGCGTCCTCGGCCCCGTGAGCACGCTGGTGTCGAGCACCGTGGTGTCGACCGTGAACGTCACCTGGGTGGCGGCGGGGCTGACGTTGCCGGCCGCGTCTCGGGCGGTGGCGCTCACCGAGTGCTGGCCCTGGCTCAGCGGCGCGGTGGTGAAGGTCCAGTTGCCCGTCGCGTCGGCCACCACCGTGCCTGCGGCGACCGAGTCGACGATGACGGTGACGATGGCGTTGGCTTCGGCGGTGCCGCGCACGGTGGGCGAGGTCAAGCCGATGGTCGAGGCGTTCGACGGCTCGGTGACGACCGGCGCTGCGGGCGCCACCGTGTCGACGGTGAACGAGCGCGGCGCTGACTGCGACGACGAGTTGCCGACCAGGTCGGTGGCCTGAGCCGTCACCTGGTGGCTGCCCTCGGTGAGCGCCGACGGGGCGCTGAGTGAGAAGGCGCCCGAGGCCGAGGCGATGGTGGTTCCGATGACGGCACCGTCGACCCGCACGGTGACGGTCGCGCCGGGCTCGGCGGTGCCCTGGAAGAGGGGGCGGGCGTTCGAGAGCGAGGCGCCCGCGGCCGGCGTCGTCAACGTCGGCGCCTGCGGCGCGGCGGAGTCGACGGTGAACGAGACCGTCGGGCCCGGCGCCGAGACGTTGCCGACGGCGTCGGTGGAGCGCGCGCGCACCGTGTGTGGACCCTCGCCGAGCGGCGACGGCGAGAGCAGGCTGAAGGCGCCGGCGGCGCTCGCGGTGATGGTGCCGACCACCACGCCGTCCACCTCGATGGCCACGGCGCTGTTGGGCTCGGCGGTGCCGCTGAAGGTGGGCGTCGAGGTCGCGAGGGTGGTGCCGCTGACGGGGCTGGTCACCAGCGGCGGCAGCGGCGCGGTGGTGTCGATGGTGAAGCCGACCGGCGTCGAGAGCACGCTCTGGTTCCCCGCCGCGTCGGTGGCCGTAGCTCGAACGGAGTGCGCGCCGTCCGAGAGGCCAGCGGGGAGGGTGAAGCTCCAACCCCCGAGCGCGCTGACGGTGGTGGTGCCGAGGGTGATGCCGTCGACGACGACGGTGATGCGCTCTCCGGCGGTGCCGGCGCCCGAGATGGTGGGCCGCGCGTTCGAGAGGGTCGCGCCCGAGGTCGGGCTCGTCACGGACGGCGGGTTGGGCGCCACGGTGTCGATGGTCCACGAGGCGCTCGCGGGCGTCGGGTCCACCTCGGCGCCCCGCACGGCGCGGACGCGCAGGTTGTGGGGGCCGTCGGAGAGCCCCACGAAGGTGGCCGGGTTGCCGCACGCAGAGAAGCCCATGGCGTCGAGGTCACACTCGAAGCTCGCCCCGGACTTGTTCGAGGTGAAGACGAAGGTCGCGGTGGACGAGCTGCTCAGCGAAGGGGGCCCCGAGGCGATGGTGGTGTCGAGCACCGTGAGGTCGACGGTGAAGCTCGAGGGCGAAGAGGCCGGGCCGACGTTGCCGACGGTGTCGGTGGAGCGCGCGGTGACGGCGTGGGGGCCCGCCACCAGCGAGATGGGCGAGGTGAACGACCACCCGCCGGTCGCGCCGGCCGTGGTGGTGCCCAGCAGCATGCCGTCGACGGTGACGGCCACGCTGCTCCCGGGCTCCGCGGTGCCGCTGAAGGTGGGCGTCGCGCTGCCGACCGTTCCGTTGTTGGCGGGGCTCAACACCACCGGCGCCGGCGGCGGCGTGGTGTCCACCGTGAAGAAGCTGACCGGTGAGGCCGCGCTCGAGTTCCCCGCTGCGTCGCGGGCGCTCACCGAGACCACGTGCGGCCCGTCCACCAGCGTGGGCGAGGTGAAGGAGAAGGTGCCGCTCATGGTGGCGACCGCGGTGCCGGCGACCACGCCGTCGATGACGACGGTGACGGTGCTCCCGGCCTCGGCGAGGCCCGAGAGGACGGGTTGGCTGCTGCCGGTGCGCGCGCCGTTGGCGGGCGAGGTCACCTGCGGCGCCGGCGGCGACACCGTGTCGATGACCCAGGTGTGCGACGCCGGCATCGGGTCGACCAGCGGCGCCACGATGGCGCGCACCCGGAAGGTGTGGCTGCCGTCGGCCAGCGCGCCCGTCGAGACCGGCGAGGTGCACGCCGAGAACGCGACGCCGTCGAGGCTGCACTCGAAGGTGGCCGTCGGGTTCCCCGGTGACGAGAACTCGAAGCTGCCCGTCGTCTGGTTGGTCGGGTCGCTGGGCCGCGCGGTGATGACCGTGGTGGGGGGCGTGACGCAGACGAAGGTGGTGGGGTGGCAGACCTGGCCGCCGCTGCAGTCGGCGTTGGTGACGCACTCGCGACACACCGCCTGCTGCCCCGGGGTGCGGTCGCACACCCGCAAGGTGCCCGAGGTGCAGTTGGCGTTCGCGTTGGTGTTGGGCGTGGTGGCGTCGAGCCTGCCTGCGCCCGGGTCGCTCACGTCGGGCAAGCAGTCGTTGTCGTCGTCGGTGTCTTCGAAGTCGAACAACCCGTCGCCGTCGGTGTCGGGCGCGATGGAGGTGCAGGTGCTCCCCTCGAAGCGGTCTTCGAGGCCGTTGCCGTCCGAGTCGAAGGGCACCGCCGGGCGGAGCTGGGTCGCCCAGTCGTTGAGCGCGTTGCCGCCGACCGTCATCACCGAGACCGGCCGGGTCGCGCTGATGGTGAAGAGGAGGTTGGGGGCGAGGGTCAGGAAGCCGTCGGCGCCGAGCGTCACCGTCGTGGGCGCGCCGCCGCTCGAGTAGGTGACCTGGGTGTTCGGCTCGAGGGCGAACAGCGTCGCGCCCTGCGTCTGCGACGAGATGAAGAACGCGCGGCCGTCGTCACCGAAGTTGTTGGTCAGGTCATCGCCCATGTTGGCGATGCCGGTGCCGCCCTCGAGATCGCCCGCCCACACGGTGACGGGGCCCGTCGCCACCAGCCGGTACTGCGCGGTGCCCAGGCTGGCGAAGCCGTTGGCCGCGGTGTTGAGGAAGGCCGAGTTCGCCGCCACGGTGATGTTCTGGTACCCGGCCGTGTTGGTGAGCGCTCCGCCGGTCACGGTCTGCAGGCTGAAGGTGATGGCGCTGGTGCCGGCGTTGAACACCGCCAGGCTGCCGCGCTGCCACGCGTAGGTGCTGAAGAAGAACTCGGCGCCGCGATCGGTGTTGCAGTCGTTGGCGAGCCCCTGCGCCTCGCGCGCGACGGGAGGGACCTGGGTGTTGCCGTTGCCCGCGGTGGCCTGAATGGCGATGAGCGCGGCCGACGTCGTCGCGGCCGGCGGCTCTGACTGCACCGCGTACGGCGTGTTGGGCACCACGCCGGTGAGCTGCCAGCGCTGCCCCGCGCTCAACGTCGGGCTCACCGCGACCTGCGCGCCGGCCGCGTCGAACACCCGCACCACCGCGGCGTCGCGCGCGTAGACGAACTGCTGGTTGGCCCCGTTGGCCATCGGCGTGAAGACGAAGCGCGTGCCCCAGTACTTCCGGCCGTCCTCCTGCGGGTAGAAGAAGCTGCCCGAGTAGTTGCAGCAGTCGTAGTCGAGCACCGCCAGCACCGGGCGCGAGGTGACCAGCTTGAACTCACGCGTGGCGTTCAACGGCACCACCACCCGCGACAGCCGCCCGAAGCTCCCCTGCTGAACGAGGGTGTTTCCCGGCAGCGCCCGCACCTCCCAGGTGGTGGCGTTGGTGATGCCGACCAGCGTGATGCGGCCCTGGTTGTTGGGGTTTCGCCCGTAATACGTCTCGGCGAGCCCCGATGTGGCGAGCAACGTCACGCCGAACGCCAGCAGGCGGAGGTCGAAGGGTCGGGTCATGAGGGACTCCCAGCGGTGATTCCGGCCAGAGCAGAGAATATCGCCCGGGCTGCAGCGCCGCGCAACGCCAATTCTCAACAAATACAGATTCTTACATTGACGCAGGTGCGGTCGAGACCCACGGTGCCAGGCGTGCCATTTCAGCTGGTTGGACCGCCCCCCGGGTCACGTTCCGACGACCGGCGCAGGGCCTGGCCCGGGTCGCCTGGGCCCCGTCCGCGGAGAATGACCCGTGGGTGGCGGTGCGACGCGGTCGAGCTACTCGGTGCGGACGTGGCGCACGATCAGCCCGTCCTTCACGTGAATCGCGCGCAGCTCGGAGCCGCAGCGGTAGCCGTCGGGAGCGCTCCTGGGGAGCAGCGAGGTGCCCCTGGCGATCTCCGCCAGCCACTCGGGCCGCGCCTCGACGCGGGCGGGGGTGCAGCTGCGCGTCCACTTCTCGAGGTCGTCCTTGTCAACCGACACCACGGCGCGAATGTCGGCGTCGTCGGGCCCCGCGAGCAGGCCACCGGCGTTGTCGTGGAAGACGACGTGGAACGCGGCGTCTCTCACCGGCGAGGCGCACAGCGCGTAGGCGCACAAGAAGCTCGCGCGCTGCTTCGCGGTCGCGAGCGTGGTGCTGCGGGTGTCGGTGCTGCGGCTCTTCTCGGTGCAGGCTGACAGCAGCGCGACGCTCAACAGCAGGGCTCTCATGGAATCACGAGGAAGCTGCCGGTGTACGCGCCGAAGGCGTTGCTCAAGATGCCGTTGCGGGTCGTCGACGGGTAGTACGACACGCCCGGCACGGTCTCGATGGTGACGACGCCGCCATCGCGGTTGATGACGCCCACGTGCGCGGCGGCGACGCAGATGCGCGAGTCGTCGGTGTAGATGGTGCTGCCCCAGATGGTGGCGAGGCTCACCGTTGGCGCGATCGCCGGGCAGGCGTACTGAAAGCGCACGCCCCAGGCGCCGCGATGCCCCTGGGCGTTCTCCTCCCAATCGGTGAGGCCCTGCGGCACCGGCGGCGTCCCCACCCACAGCGAGCCACCGTCATAGGGCGCCGTGGGGCCCGTGGGCGCGCCGACGACGACGTAGCTGCCGGTGAACGGGCCGTAGTCGGCGCTCACCACCCCGCCGCGGAAGGAGCCGGCGTACGACGAGCCACCCGGCAACACCTCGATGAACACCTCTCCGCCCATCGCGCGCGTGATGCGCTCGGCGTGCATCGCGGCCCAGCAGATGGGCGAGTCGTCCGTGTAGAAGGGCGTTCCCCAGATGTCCTCTTGCACGGCGTTGCCGAGGGCAGGGCACTCGAAGCGGTAGACGGTGCCGTTCATTCCCCTGAAGCCGAGCGAGGCGATGCTGGCGAGGGCGTTGATGGGCCCGTGGTTGACGTAGGCGCCCGCGTCGATGGAGGCGGAGCCGCCCGCCGACGCGGAGCCGCCCGCCGACGCGGAGCCGCCCGCCGACGCGGAGCCGCCCGCC
>JACSRE010000270.1 GCA_014879945.1 Myxococcus sp. | reverse complement strand
CCCGCCGAGCCACCCGCCGAGCCACCCGCCGAGCCACCCGCCGAGCCACCACCGGCGCTCCCGCCGTCCGTCGCCGCGCGGTCGAGCGTGAGGGTGATCAACGTCTGCTCTCCGTACCACTCACCGAACGACACCACCGCGACTGCGTGAAAGGTGATCGGCCCGCTCGCGTTCGACGGCGGCGTCCACGTCACGGTGACCGACGGCTTGCCGACGTTGCTGGTGTGCGTGACGTGGCTGGCGTTCGTCGCGCAGCCGGCGATCTGGGTGTCCGCTGGGAGCGCCGAGAACTGCCCGACGACGTTCGTGTTCGACGTGCCCGGCTGGCCCTGAACGGCCTGGAGCAGGAAGCCCTTGAACAACAGGTTCTGCGGATGGCTGAGGGTCACCTGCAGCGGTTGGCCCGGCGTGTAGCTCGTGGCCGACGACGTGACGCGGAAGCCTCCGGTGCCGCTGCGCGAGCCGGGCACCATGCCGCCGCCAGGGTAGGCGCAGGCTCCGGCGCCAGACGAGAACGCCGAGGCTGCGGTTCCCAGACACACCACCGCGAGGACGAGGGCTCTGATCATCTCCAGACCCTCGCCCGGTCTGCCCACGCACTCAAGAAAACGTGACGCGGATCAAGCCGGCTGCACGAAGTTGAGCCGGTACCCATCGGGGTCGGTGATGATCAGGTCGCGCGTGTGCCACGGCTGCACCTCGGGGCCCTGCGTCGGCGCGTTCAACGCCGCCGCGCGCTCGGCCAGCACGTCGAGGCCGGTCTCGCTCGCGAAGCAGATGAGCACGCCGTAGCCGCGCCTGGCGTCGATGTGCACGCGCGTCGGGGTCGCCACCAGGAGCAGGTCTCCCGAGTCCTGCCAGCGCAGGTGAATGAAGGTGCCGTCGGTGCCCACGCGCGTGAAGCCCAGCGTCTCGTAGAAGGTCGCCGACGCCTTGGGGTCGAGCACCAGGAGCTTCAAGAAGGACTTCAAGGGAGCCGCGCTCATGTCGGGCGGCCCTTTATCGGGAGCCGCGCCGGCGTTCCACGTCAGTCGTTGGGGGCGCCGAGCCGAATCCAGGTGCCCACCGTCACCGTCTGGTTCGGCGGTGAGGGCGGCACCGCGCTGGTGCCACGCGGCATCACGTCGCCGCAGGCCGCCGGCTGAAGGCCCGCCATCTTCAGGTAGAGCAAGGAGCGCTGCTTGTCGTTGGGCACGACCAACGACGTCACGCCTGCGCTGCGACACCCGGCGCCGTGGTTGTGCGCGACGTTCACCAGGCGCGTCCACGCGGCGTTCGGCGTGCCGCCCACCGTGTAGCTGCCCATGGAGCCGTGGCAGCCGACGCACTGGCCGCCTTGCAGCACGGGGACTCCGAGCACGGCGTTGAAGACGTCGGTGAAGCGGGGCGGGCGCACCATCACCGTCACCTCGCGCTCCTCGGGTGGCGAGCGGTTGTCGGTGACGCTCACCCGCAGCACGTACGCCGTCGGCGTCAGCGTCTCGGGAGACGACCAGCGCTGCGCGTTGGGGCTGCCGTTCTGAAAGAAGAAGCCCTGCTCGCCGGCGGGAGACACCTGCGTCCAGGTGAACGTCAGCCGATCCTGGTTGGCGTCGGTGGCCGAGATGCTCAACGAGGCGAGCTGCCCGGCGAAGACCGAGGTGACGGGCGCGGTGATGGCCGCACCCACCACCGGTGGAACGTTCGGCCCGGGCAGTCCTCCGCCCGAAGCGCCGCCTGCGCTGCCACCGCCGCTCCCTCCGGCCGTGGCGCCGCCGTCCATCACGGCGCCGGCGTCGCGACGCGGCCCTCCGGCGTCAGGCTGACCGGCATCAAGCAGCGAGGGCGGCGGTGGTGCTCCGCAGGCAGCGCCCACCACGGTGAGCAGCAACAGAAGGCGAGGGTGGCGCGTCACGGGGGGCGGCGACTGTACCTCGCGCCGCCCGCCGCGGTGCGCGTTTGACTCACTGTGTCGGCATCCCCTATGAGCCGCGGCATCGCTGCACCCAGGAGGCCACCTTGTCGACGCCCGTCCCTGAAGTCGCTGCTCCCGCCGCCACGGCCGTTCCCCTCGCCGTCGCCGCGAAAGACGTCACCGTCACGCCGGTCACCACCGCCGCCGACAAGAAGGCGTTCATCCTCTTCCAGTACGAGGTCTACAAGAACGAGCCCGCCTTCGTGCCCCCGCTGGTGATGGAGCGCGAGCTGGTGCTCGACCCCAAGAAGAACCCCTGGTTCAAGTTCGGCACCATGCAGCTGTTCCTCGCCCGCCGCGGCGGAGAGATCGTCGGCCGCATCGCCGCCATCGACGACCCCCGGTACAACGAGTTCCACGGCACCCGCATCGGCTGGTTCGGCTTCTTCGAGTGCATCAACGACGCGGGCGTCGCCAAGGCGCTGCTCGACACCGCCGAGGCGTGGGTGAAGGCGCGCGGGCACCTCGAGATCCTGGGGCCGGCCAGCCCGTCGTCGAACAACGAGTGGGGCTTCTTGCTCGAGGGCTTCGAGCACGAGCCCGCCATCCTCATGCCGTGGACGCCGAAGTACTACCTGGACCTCGCCGAGGCGGCTGGCTACGCGAAGGTGAAGGACCTGTTCGCCTGGCGCATCGACATCACCGGTGAGCTGCCCGCGAAGATCGCCCGCGTCGCCGACAAGGTGAAGGAGCGCGAGGGCATCAAGATGCGCCCCGCCGTGATGAAGGAGTGGGACCGCGAGGTCCGCATCATCAAGGACATCTACAACTCGGCCTGGGAGAAGAACTGGGGCTTCGTGCCGATGACCGACGAAGAGTTCGACCAGCTCGGGAAGGATCTGAAGATGATCCTCAACACCGACCTGGTGCTCTTCGCCGAGGTCAACGGCGAGCCGGTGGGCTTCTGCATCACGGTGCCCGACGCCAACCAGGCCATCAAGAAGGCCAACGGCCGCCTCACCACCTTCGGCCTGCCCATCGGCCTGGTGAAGATGATGCTCGAGCTCAAGCGCATCAAGGCCGGCCGCCTCATCGCGCTCGGCATTCGCAAGGAGTACCGCAAGCGCGGCATCGACTCGGTGCTGATGAAAGAGACCTTCGAGGTCGGCAAGAAGCTCGGGTGGACCGGCGGAGAGATCGGCTGGACGCTCGAGGACAACGACATGGTCAACCGGCCCATCGAGCTGTTCGGCGCCAAGAAGTACAAGAAGTACCGCGTGTACGGGAAGCAGCTGGCCCCGAAGAACTGATCAGCCCGGCTTCGGCGCGTCGGGGGCCTTCCACTCGACGCGCACCTGCACCATGCCGCCCTCGGGAGACTGGTACGTCTCTTTCACCTCGCCCGGCGAGGTCGACTCGAAGACGAAGCGCATCAGCCCCAGCCACGACCTCACCACGTGCGCCGCCACCGGCCTCGGGTAGGCGATCTGCACGATGCCCGCGGTGGTGCCCTCGGGCTGAAACACGATGCCGATGCCGCGAATGGCCACCTTCACCAGGTCGTTGAGCTTCTTGAGGATGGTGCCGGGCGAGCGGTTCGACGCGGCCAGCGAGCTCTTGATCATCGGCAGCACGATGGGGCCGAAGCGCTCGTTGAGCGCGCCGTACGAGAGCGCCTCGAACGCCGGCTCGCCGATGATGGTGATGGCGGCCTCGCCGATCTCCTCCAGCAGCCGCGCCGGCTGCCACGTCTCGCTGTACGGGTCCTTCGCCAGCGCGAGCGCCTCGGGCCCGAGCCTGGCGAGTATGGCGTCGGCGTGCCCGGTGCGCCGCAGGCCGCGCATGATGGAGTCGATGTACGCCGAGCTGAACTCGTAGTCGTTCATCGGCCTGGTCGTAGCACGGGCGCACGCTTGCGCACCGAGGGGGCGTTCGGTGTCAACTCCCGGCAGCTCCACTTCGAAGGGACCGCACCATGGCTTTCATTCAGAAGCTGATGAACTCGGCGTCAGGCGTCGCCGCGCAGGGCAAGGCCGCCGCCAGGCAGGCCGCGCGCGAGGTGCAGCTGCCGGCGCTCATCCTCGAGAAGGCCGCCACGCTCCAGAAGCTCGACAAGGAGCTCGGCTCGCTCGGCTGGTCGCCCACGCCCGAGGTGAAGGCGCGCAAGGCCCAGCTCACCCAGGAGCGCAAGCAGGTCGGCCAGGAGCTCGCGGGCCTCCAGCAGGAGCTCAAGGCCAACCAGGAGCGGGCCCGCGACGCCCAGCGCAACCGTTTGAACATGCTGCGCTGACGGGCTGAACAGCTCCCAGGTGGCTCTTCACCGGCTGGCCCACGACCGCCGACACCTTCGCGGCTGAACAGCCTGGGCCGTTGGCGCCGACGCGCACCTGGCCCCGGCTTGCCCCACTGACGAGCGGCAGTTAGGACCAAGCCATGCGCGTCGTCCCGGTCTTCGCCCTCACCGTCCTCTTCTCCTGCGGGAGCTCCACGCAGGTCACCTACGAGAAGGACGTGCGGCCGCTGATGGAGGCGCGCTGCACCTCGTGCCACGCCGAGGGCGGCATCGCGCCGTTCGCGCTGACCAGCTACGAGCAGGTCGCGGCGATGAAAGAGGCGGTCGCGCACGCGGTGAAGCACCGCACCATGCCGCCGTACCTCGCCGCGCCAGGCTGCGCGGAGTACGCCGATGATCAGAACCTCACCGACGAGCAGATCGCGATGCTCCAGACGTTCGCCAGCACCGGCGCCCCGCGCGGCACCGTGACGAAGGCCGCGTCATCGACCACCGCCACGCTCGAGACGTCGCTGCCGCGCGTCGACCTCACCCTGGCCATGCCGGTCCGCTACACGCCGGTGGGCGACCCTGACGATTACCGGTGCTTCGTCATCGACTGGCCGCACCAGACCGACACCTACGTCACCGGCTTCAACGTGAAGCCCGGCAACGCGCGGGTGGTGCACCACGCCATCGCCTTCCTCATTCCGCCCGAGCGCCTCGACCCGGTGCTCGCGCTCGACGCCGCCGACCCGGCGCCCGGCTACCCCTGCTACGGCGGCCCGGGCGGAAACCAGACGACGGTGTCGTGGGTCGGCTCGTGGGCGCCGGGCGTCGCGGCGAACATGTACCCGGCGGACACCGGGCTCCTCGTACGGCCGGGCAGCAAGATCGTGCTGCAGATGCACTACAACACCACGGCCGCCGCCACCGCCGCCGAGCGCGTCGACCTCACCTCGGTCGAGCTGGCGCTGGCCGACACCGTCAAGCGCAAGGCCGTCATCATGCCGTGGGCCAACCCCGACTGGATTCGGAAGCAGAAGATGAACATTCCCGCGGGCGCCGCCGACGTGCGGCACAGCTTTCAGTTCGACCCCACGGGCTTCCTGGGCACCATCTCGGGGGGCGTGCTGCGCAGCAACGAGGCGGTGCGCATTCACTCGGCCGGCCTCCACCAGCACCTGCTGGGCACCGGTGGCCGCGTCGAGGTTCTGCGCGCCGACGGCAGCAACGAGTGCCTCATCGACCTCCCGCGCTGGGACTTCCACTGGCAGCGCTCCTACCGAATGGCGACGCCGAAGACGCTGCGGGTGGGAGACCAGCTCAAGCTCTCGTGCTCGTGGAACAACAGCGACGCCTTTCAGCCCGTCGTCAACGGCCAGCGCAGCCCCCCCCGTAACGTGAACTGGGGCGAGGGCACCGGCGACGAGATGTGCCTGGGCATTCTCTACGTCAGCGAGTGACGTGGGTTTCCGTCTCGACGCTTCCCGGCTATTGCTGCCCTCGTGAGTGAGGCGCCTCCGAAGAAGAGCAGCGCGCGCCGCGGCCGGCCCTCGAAGGCGCTCCGCGTGCCCCGCTTCGCCGCCGCCGCCAACGACGTCGTCGTCGAGGAGTGCACCTCACAGGCCCAGCGCGACGAGTTCGTGCGCTTCCCGCTGACGCACTACGCCGGCGACCCGGTCTTCGTGCAGCCCATCGTGGCCGAGCGGCGCGACTTCATCGACCCGCGCGCCAACCCCTTCTTCGAGTCGGCCCGCGCCGTGTACTTCCTCGCGCGACGGCAGGGCAGGGTGGTGGGCCGCATCGCCGCCTGCGTCGACTCGCGCTTCAACCGCTTCCACGGCACCCGCGATGGCTTCGTGGGCCTCTTCGAGTCGCAGAACGACCCGGGGCTGGCCGCGGCCCTCTTCATGCCCGCGTGCGAGTGGCTGCGGCAGGCCGGCATGACGCGCGTGGTGGGGCCGGTGAACCTCGCCTTCCACCACGACGTGGGCGTGCTGGTCGAAGGCTTCGAGCAACCGCACGCGATGATGAACGCGTACAACCACCGCTTCTACGCCGGGCTCTTCGAGGCCAACGGCTTCGAGCACCTCAAGGACCTCATCAACTTCGAGGTGTCGTCCACCGCGGGGTTGCCCGACAAGGTGGTGCGCCTGGCCAACCGCGTGCGCGCCTCGGGCCAGGTGAAGGTGCGGCAGGTCGACACCGACGACCCGGGCGCCGAGCTGCGCCGCATCAAGGCCATCAGCGAGTCGATGCTCAAGCCCGGTGCGTTCGGCTTGTCGCCGATGAGCGAGGCCGAGCTCGAGCACATCGTGCGCAAGCTCAAGCCCCTCATCCTCTTCCGGCCCGAGCTGTGCCTGGTGGCCGAGGTGAACGACGAGCCGGTCGCCTTCTGCATCACGGTGCCTGACACCAACTCGGCGGTGAAAGAGGCCGGCGGCCTGCTCTTCCCCTTCGGGTTGGCGCGCATGCTGTGGGCGGCGCGGCGCATTCAGCGGCTGAAGGTGCTGCTGTTCGGCATCAAGTCGGGCTTCCGCCGCCGCGGCATCGACGCGCTGCTCGCGCACGAGACGTACCTGGGCGCGCTGCGGCTCGGCTACACCACCGCCGAGGTGGGGTGGATGCCGGAGGACGACAAGCTCCTGACCCGCATGGTGTTGGCGGCCGGCGGCCGGCGCATCAAGACGTACCGGGTGTACGAGCGCCCGCTCTGACTGGCGTCGGGCAGATTCTCGTGCGCGCGTCATTGCCGGTGCTACCTCTGCGCCCCATGCACAAGCTCTCGCTGGCCCTCACCTTCGGCGCGTTGACGCTCGCCGCCTGCTCCGAAGACCTCGCCCCCATCACCAAGACGTGGACCGAGACGGTCGCGACCCTCACCACCCGCCTCGCTGACGTCAGCAAGACGGCCGCCGAGCTCAAGGTGCGCGCTGGAGGCGTGGTGGTGCCGGCCGACGACCGCGAGGGCACCGAGCTCAAGGGCAGGCTCGACGCGGCCGTCGCCTCGGCCGACAAGGCCCTCGCCGACGCGCAGGCCCTCATCGCCAGCGGCACCGCGTCGGTGAACGAGGCCCTCGGCAAGGGCAAGGTCGCCGGCGTGCAGACCGCCATCGACAAGGCCCGCAGCGACGTGGGCGCCGCCATCGATGGCCTCAAGACGCAGTTGGTGGACGTCGAGGCGCGCGTCAGCACCCTCGAGGCCCGGCTCGCCGCCGCCGCGCAGCGCGCCAGCGAGGCCGCCGCCGCCGCCGCCGCCGCTGTCGCGCCGCCCACCGTGGACGTCTCGAAGGCCGGCGAGGCCGACTTCCCGGCGCTCGACTTCAAGGCCGACACCGACGAGCTCGACCTCGAGGCCGCCGCCACCAGGGCCAACCTCGAGAGCCTCGTGGCGCTGATGAACAGCTGCGACGGCCTCGCGGTCGAGGTCGAAGGCCACACCTCGAAGGTGGGCGACGCGAAGAAGAACAAGGCGCTCTCGGCGAAGCGCGCGCAGGCGGTGACGCGCCACCTCATCAACGTGGGGAAGGTGAGCCCGTCGAAGATCAAGAAGACCTGGGGCTACGGCGGCGAGAAGCCGGCCCTCGAGGAGCCGGAGCCGGGCAGCGCCGCCGAGAAGGCGATGGACGCGGCGGCCCTGGCGGAGGCCCGCGGTCGCAACGAGCGCATTCGGCTGCGCATCGTCAAGCCGTGCCCCGCCGGCAAGTAGCGCCCCGCCGGCGCCCGATGGCCCGCGCCTCTTCATCGACAGCAGCGCGCGGCCGTGAAATACGATTGCTTTGATGTCAAAGCACCACAAGCACCACCCGCACGGCCCTCCCCACAAGCGGCACGCCTCGTCGGCCGTCACCGCCTTCATCGACGCCGACGCGCTCGGCGAGGCGCTGACGCCCTGGCTGCCCGCCGCCGCCGACCGCGAGTTCGTGCTGCGCTGCGTGCTCGACGAGGGGCCGGCCCACCATCGGGGGAGCAACTACGTCTTGCTCTCGCTGCTGGCGAAGCTGGCGCAGCGGCTGGGGGCGCAGGCGGTGGCCCCGGGGCCGCAGCGCACCTTCGAGATGCGCCTGCCGCCGCACCTCGAAGACGAGATTGACGAGCGCGCGTGGCCCGTCGGCGTGCCCGAGGGCGTCTTCGACGTCGTCGCGCCGGGCGACCCCCGCGCCGCCGAGGCCATGACCGACTGCCTCACCGACGGCCCGCCCCAGCACGCAGTCGCCAACGTGCTGATGGCCCAGCTCTTGGCCTCGTTGCTCGCGCAGGTGCCCGAGCGCCCATGACGGTCGACGTCGCCTCCATCGGCCAGTCGTTCCGCGTCGCGGCCTCGGAGCTGGGCATGTGCGACGCCGCCTGGCGCTTCGTGGCTGAGATTGACGCCGCCGGCGGGCCCGCGCTGGTGCGCGAGGTGCGCGACGCCCACGGCCGCGCCTTCCCCGTGCTCGACGCCGTCTTCGCCCGGCACCTGGCCGGGGTGCGGCCGGCCGTCGACGCCGCGCCGGTGGCGGCCCTCTGTCACGACCTCAAGCGCCTGGTGGTGGT
This sequence comes from Myxococcus sp., assembly GCA_014879945.1. Classification (GTDB taxonomy): domain Bacteria; phylum Myxococcota; class Myxococcia; order Myxococcales; family Myxococcaceae; genus Xiheimicrobium. The sequence continues at coordinate 18,013 of JACSRE010000270.1, read as the reverse complement.
GGGCCTCGAGGCCTGGTGGCTCGACGCGCTGGTGGCGGCGCTCCCGAACGTCGAGCTGGGCGTGCTGCCCTCGGGCGCGCTCCCCGGAGACACCGCCCGCATGATGTCGAACCTGCCGGGCGTCACCCAGGTCGGGCTCGACCGCTTTCAGCGCTTCGCCGGCCCCCGCAGCGCCCTCCTCACCTTCGTCTACGGCGCCTCGGGCAGCTCGGCCTTCGTGTTGCCCGAGTGGGTGCGCGCTCAGGGCCCCGACGTGCGCGCGCAGTTTCGCAGCTTCATCGGGTGGAACCTGCTGGGGGCGCCGGCCGAGGTGTACCCCCGGTGGCTCATCGAGGTGCCGCGCGACCAGTTCACCGACCTGGTGGACGCGTGAACGGCCACCAGCTGGCCACCGCCCTGGTGCTGCTGTTGGCGCTGGTGGCCCAGGCCGTCTTGCCGCGCCTGCGCTTGCTGGTGGTGACGACGGCCGCGGTCGCCACCATCATCGCCTCGAGCCTCGTCGGCCACGTCTCGGCCGGGGTGCTCTTCTCGCAGGTGCCGTGGGACGTGCTGGTCATCGTGGTGGTGCTGGGCCTGTTCTCCGAGTTCCTCGCCGAGTCGCGCGCGTTCGGCGTGGTGGCGCTGTGGGCCGCCAAGCGCTCGGGCGCCAGGGCGCGGCCGCTGGTGCTCACCTTCGTGGTGGCGATGTACCTGGTCAGCGGCGTGGTGAACAACCTCACCGCCCTGCTGCTGGTGCTGCCGGTGCTGCTCAACCTGCTCAAGCTGCTGGGCACCTCGCAGCGCTACCTGACGTGGACGCTGGGCGCGGTGCTGGTGGCGTGCAACCTCGGCGGCGCGGCGACGCCCGTCGGTGACTTCCCGGCCATTCTGCTCCTGGGCCGGGGCTCGATGACCTTCTCAGACTACCTGGTGCGCGCGGCGCCGCAGACGATGGTGGCGCTGGCGGTGTTCCTCGGCGTGGTGCTGGTGTTGGTGCGGCCCGAGAAGGGCTTGTCCGAGAGCCCGCTCAACGCGCGCCTGGCGCTGGCCACCATGAGCGCCTTCCACCGCAACGTGCGCGTCGACCGCGGGCTGCTGGTGCCGGGCGTGCTCGCCCTCGCGGGCATGGTGGCGGGCTGGCTGGTGCTGCCGGCGGCGTGGGTCGGCCCCGAGGTGATTGCCTGGGCCGGCGCGGTGGCGCTGTGGTGGGCGCGCCCTGCGCTGGCCGAGCTGCTCCTGCGCAAGCGGGTCGACGTCGAGGCCGCGCTCTTCCTGCTGTGCCTCTTCATCCTCGTCGGCGCGGTGCGGGCCGCGGGCACCTTCGAGGTGGCGGGCCGGGCCCTCGAGGCGCTGCCGATGTCGCCGCGCGGGCAGGTGGTGGTGTTCCTCGTCTCGGCCGCGGTGCTGACGGGCCTCTTCTCGGCGGGGCCCGGCATGGCCGCGTTGCTGGACGTGGCCGAGCGCCTGGCCGCCAAGCACCCACCCGCGGCCATCTACGTGGGGCTCGCGCTGTCGGTGTGCGCGGGCAGCTCGCTGTTCCTCACCGCCGCCACCGCCGGGCCGCTGACGCAGGCGCTGACGGAGCGCGCCGGGCTGAAGGTCGACGGGGCCACCGGCCGCTTCGGCTTCTTCGACTTCGCGCCCGTCGGGGTGCTGGGCTTCAGCGTCATCCTCGCGGTGGGCCTCGGCTTCGTCATGGTGGCCTTGTGAGCGGCCGCCTCGAGGAGCTCGACGAAGAGGGCCTCTCGCTCCACCGCTCGTGGGCCACGGTGTTCCGCGTGGCCGCCGCGATGGGCGTGCTGGCCCTGGTGGTGTGGGTAGTCGTGTCGGCCCTGCGCTACCTCACCCACCGGGCCATCGACGGGCTGTACCAGCTCAGCACCGCGGGCGTCGGGGGCGCGGCCGCGGTGCTGGGCGCCATGGGCCTGGTGGCGTTCTTCCGAGGGCGGCTGCTCCAGCGCGCCGCCTGGCGCCCGGTCATCGGAGACGGCGTCGCGCTCGCGCGAGAGCGCGCCATGCACGCGCCGCTCGACGACGACTGGAGGGCGCCGCTGGGGCTCGCGGCCCGCAAGGGCCTCGCCACCCTCTTGACGCTCGGCGGCGGCGGGAGCGGCGGGCTCGAGGCCCCCGTGGTGTTGATGGGCGAGGCGCTCGGCGCTGGGCTGGCGAAGCTGGCGCGGGTGGACGAGGCGCCGATGCGCCGGCTCGCGCAGCTGTGCGGCGTGTCGGCCGGCGTCAGCACGCTGCTCGGCGCGCCCTTCACCGCGGCGCTCTTCACCCTCGAGCTGATGCACGGCGACCGCATCGTGTACCGGAAGCTGGCCTACGCGCTGTGGGCCGCCGTCATTCCCTTCTGGTTGAACACCACCCTCAACGGCTACCGCCCGCTCTTCGTCGCCCCGCCCCACTCGCCCGTCTACTCGCTGCCCGAGTACGGCGCGGCCGCGCTGGTGGCCATCGCGGTGTCGGCGCCGCTCGCGTTCGGCTTCGGCGCGGTGATGAGCTGGTCTCGCCAGCTGGTGGGCCGCGTGCAGCCGGCGTGGCACGCGCTCTCGACGATGCTGGTGGTGGGCGCGCTGGCGCTGGTGCTGCAACGCTTCGGCGGCATCGAGCTGGGGCACGTGCTGGGGGCCGGCGAAGAGACGCTCTCGCTGGTGCTGCACAACGACCCGACGCTGGCGGTGTGGTGGGTGCTGCTGGTGTTGATTGTCGCGAAGACGGCCACCCTCGGGCTGACGCTGGGCGGCGGCGGCTCGGCGGGCCTGCTCTTCCCCTCGATGTTCCTCGGCGGGCTGTCGGGCGCGCTGGTGGCCCAGGTGGTGACGCTGTCGGGCCTGGCGACGCTCGACCCGGCGCTCTTCGCGGTGGTGGGCATCGCCTCGTCGCTGACGGCGGTGGTGGGGGTGCCCATCGCGGCGATGGCGCTGGTGTTCGAGGTGTTCGGCAAGGCCTACGGGCCGCCCACCATCCTCGCGTGTGGGCTGACCTTCATCGCCACCGTGCGCTTCCGCATCTGGGAGCGCGAGACCGACTCGCCGCTGACCGCGCGCGGCGTCGAGCGCATGGTGGCCAGGCTGGTGGGGAGCGCCCCCGAAGACAAGGAGGCGCCGCCGCCCGGAGCGTGACGGCCGCGCCGGACGGCCGGGAGAAGTGGTTTGATATCAATGGATGTTGGCGCTACGGGAGAACGCATGGCACGAGTCATCGTCGTTTCGAACAGGCTGCCCATCACGGTGAAGCAGGGGGCGGCCGGCCCGGAGTTGTCGCGCAGCAGCGGCGGGCTGGCGACGGGCCTCAAGGCGGTGCACGAGGGGCGCGGAGGCCTGTGGGTGGGGTGGCCGGGCTTCGCGGGCGCGCCCGACCCGGCCCACGCCGCGGCGCTCGAGGCCCGCTACGCCGAGCTGGGCGTGGTGCCCGTGACGCTGGCCGCCTCAGAGGTGGAGCGGTACTACGAGTCGGCCTGCAACGGCGTGCTGTGGCCGCTGTTCCACGGCTTCCCCGCGCGGCTGCCCCTCGAGGTGCCCGACTTCGCGCTCTACGAGGCCGTCAACCAGCGCTTCGCCGACGCGGTGGCTGCGGTGTGGCAGCCAGGCGACGTCGTCTGGGTGCACGACTACCAGTTGATGCGGGTGCCGGCGCTGCTGCGCCAGAAGCTCCCCGAGGCGCGCATCGGCTTCTTCCTGCACATCCCCTTCCCCGACTCCGACGTCTTCCGCATCCTCCCGGCGCGCGAGGCGCTGCTCGAGGGCGTGCTGGCCGCCGACCTGGTGGGCTTTCACACCGCCGCCTACGCGCGCCACTTCGCGTCGTCGGCGCTGCACGTGCTGGGCGCCGAGGCGGGCGTCGACGGCGTCACCTTTCAAGGGCGCCACGCCACCCTCGGCGTCTTCCCCATGGGCGTCGACGCGAAGGCCTTCGAGGCGCTGGCGGGCTCCGACGCCGTGCGCGCCCAGCTGGCCGCCTCTCAGCCGAGCCCCTCGGTGCGGCTGCTCGTCGGCATCGACCGCCTCGACTACACCAAGGGCATTCCCCGGCGGCTGCTGGCGTACGAGCGGCTGCTCGAGGCGCACCCCGAGCTCCACGAGCGCGTGCGGCTGGTGCAGGTGGCGGTGCCCTCGCGAACGCAGGTCGACGCCTACGCCGAGTTCCGCAACACCGTCGACTCGCTGGTGGGCCGCATCAACGGCCGGTTCGGCACGCCGAGCTGGGCGCCGGTGCACTACGTCTACCGCAACCTGTCCGAGGTCGAGGTCGTCGCCCTCTACCGCGCCGCCGACGTGATGGTGGTGACGCCGATTCGTGACGGCATGAACCTGGTGGCGAAGGAGTTCGTCGCCTCACGCAGCGACGGCAAGGGCGTGCTGGTGCTCAGCGAGTTCGCCGGCGCGGCCACCGAGCTGGCCGAGGCGGTGCACGTCAACCCGTACGACCTCGACGGCGTGTCGCGGGCCCTCCTCCGCAGCCTCGAGATGTCAGACGAGGAGCGCGGCACCCGCATGGCCACGCTGCGGCACCGCGTCTTCTCGTACGACGTGGGGCGGTGGGCGAAGACCTTCATCGAGCGGCTCGAGCAGGTCGGGGGGGCCGCGCGGCCCGCGCCGCTGACGCCGACGCCCGCGCGCGCGCGCGAGGTGACGGTCGAGGCCATGAAGGCCGCGACGAAGCTGGTGCTGCTGCTCGACTACGACGGCACCCTGGTGCCCATCCGTTCGGTGCCCGACCTCGCCAGCCCCGACCCCGAGGTGCTGGGGCTCCTCGCCAGGCTGGCCCGGCGCCCCCGGACGGCGGTGCACATCGTCAGCGGCCGCAACCGCGACACGCTCGAGCAGTGGCTGGGGCACCTGCCCATCGCCCTGCACGCCGAGCACGGCTTCTGGACGCGGGAGCCCGGCGGGGTGTGGCAGGGGCACCAGCGCCTCGACGACGCGTGGCGCCCGCGCGCGCTCGAGGTGCTCGAGGACTTCGCCGCGCGCACGCCCGGCTCGCTGGTCGAGCAGAAGCGCTCCGGGCTGGCCTTCCACTTCCGCATGGCCGACCGCGAGTTCGGCCCCCGCCAGGCCAACGACCTGAAGCTGCACCTCTCGTCGCTGTTCTCCAACGCCCCCGTCGAGGTGCTCGCGGGCGACAAGGTGGTGGAGCTGAGGCCCCACGGCGCCCACAAGGGGCAGGTGGCGGCGCGCCTCGTCGAGGCGGCGGGGCCCGAGGTGCGCTTCGCCGCGTTCGGCGACGACCGCACCGACGAAGACCTCTTCAAGGCGCTGCCGGTCGGCTCCATCGCCGTGCACGTCGGCCCCAGCGCCAGCGTCGCGCCCGTGCGGCTCGAGTCGGTCAGCGACGTGCGCAGCATGTTGTCGCAGCTGAGCGCCTGAGCGCTCAATCAAAGGAGTCGTCGTGCTCGTGCCCACGGACCCCCCATCGCCCTCTCGCGGAGACGCGCTCGACCTGCTCGCCGAGGTCTGGGCCCTCAACCACGCCATCGAGCGCGCCTCGACGCGCATGGAGAGCGTGCTGGGCGTCACCGCGCAGCAGCGCCTGTTGATTCGCCTGGTGGGCCGGCACGGCGACGTCAGCCCGTCGGACCTGGCGGCGCTGCTGTGCGTCGACGCGTCCACGGTGTCGACGTCGGTCAAGCGCCTCGAGCGGCGCAAGATGCTCAAGCGCCGAAAGGACCCGCGCGACGGGCGCAAGACGCTCATCTCGTTGCTCCCGGCGGGGAAGGCGCTCGACCGGCGCGAGGGGGCCTCGCTGGAGCGCGCCCTCGAGGAGCAGCTCGCCGAGACGCCGCGCGTGCGCATGCACTCGGCGCGCTCGTTCTTGCGGGCGCTGGTGGTCCGCCTCGACGCCGTCGGCCGCTGAGAGGTCGGGCCTCGCGGGCGCACCTCGAACCTCCCCCGAAGGTGCGGCTGTGCCCCAGCCTGCATCGCGGCAAGTCGCGCACGCCTCGCCCCCCGTGACGGACGCGAGCCCAGAGGGGACGGCCGTGCCGCGTGGCGGCGCAGGCAGAGGCCTCGCCGGCCGCTCAGCCGCGCATCACGGTGATGACGTTGAAGGCGACGTACAGCAGCAGCGCGGTGGCGCCCTCGAGGCGCGAGATGGAGCGCTCGGTGCGGATGAACGCCGCGGCGAGCGCGGTCATCACGAAGAGCGCCACCAGGTCGAACCCGACGGAGCGCAGCGGCGCGCTCACCGGGCCGGCCAGGCCCGCCGCGCCCAGGCACAGCAGCACGTTGAAGATGTTGGAGCCCACCACGTTGCCCACCGCCAGGTCGGAGTGCCCCTTGCGCGCGGCCACCACGCTCGTCACCAGCTCGGGCAGCGACGTGCCGATGGCCACCACCGTCAGGCCGATGAGGCGGTCGCTCATGCCCAGGGAGTGGGCCGCCTTCACCGCGCCGTCGACGAAGAGCTGGCCGCCCACCAGCAGCACCGCCAGGCCGCCCACCAGCGTCGCGACCGACTTCGCGGCGTCGAGGCGCTGGGGGGCGCCGGCCACGTCGGCGGCCTCAGCGGTGTGAAGCGCGTCTGCGCGGGCTGCGGCGAAGGCCGCGCCGGTGCGCGCCGCCCGAATCATCAGGCCCGTGTACCCCACCGCGACGACGAGGAGCCCCGTGGACTCCCACCAGCTCACCGTGCCGTCGAGCAGCAGCAGCGGGAGCAGCGCGGTGGTGCCCACCAACACCGGCAGCTCCCGGCGTCGCAGGCCCCGGTCGACGCGCGCGGGTTTGATCAACGCCGCCAGGCCGAGGATGAGGCCGATGTTGACGACGTTCGAGCCGATGACGTTGCCCAGCGCCACCGCGCCGTGCCCCGCGCGCGCGGCCTGCACGCCGACGATGACCTCGGGCGCCGAGGTGCCATAGGCCACGACGGTGAGGCCGACGATGAGCTGCGGCACCCGGAGCGCGAGGGCGAGGGTCGACGCGCCGCCGACGAACCACTCGGCGCCGAAGTAGAGGAGCACCCCGCCGCCCAGGAGCAACACCCACTCGTTCACCCAGCCTCCGACGTGGTGTTCGTCCGCACGGCGCGACCCATAGGGACTCCTCGGTGGCGAGACAACCCAAATGGCCGCGGGTGATTTCCTGTGAAACTCGAGGGCCCATCGGGTGACATGTCCGCCGCGATGCTGCTGGCCGTGTTGCTGAGCGTGGTGGGCGCCGTCGAGATGACGCCTGACGCCCCGTGCGTCGACGCCGGCCTGGCGCAGCGGCTGGCGAGCGCGGGCGTGGTGTTGCCGGCCGGGGCGCGCCTGTCGCTGCGCCGCGCCCCAGGGGATTCGCTCGAGGTGACGCTGAGCCCGCGGGCGGGGGCGCCCATGCGGCGAGCGGTGCCGTCGGCGTCGCGCGACTGCGCGGCGGTGGAGCGGGTGGTGGTCGCCCTGGTGAAGGCCTGGCTCACCGCACCGGCGATGACCGGGCGCTTTGGGTCCGCTGACGGAGGCCACGGCAGCGAGCCCGCGGGCCCACCGGCGCAGCGGGAAGGCGCGAGCGCCAAAGGTGCCTCCGAGCGCTGGAGTCAGGGCGAGCTCGCCGACGGGGGACTCCGGGAGCGCACCGACACGGCAGCGTCCACCGTCAGCGTCGTGGAGCCGCGGACGCAAGGCGACGGAGGTGGAGCGCGCGCTGCCGTCAACGGTGCGCCGAGCGCGAGCTGGCCTGGCGTCGACGATGGCGGCAGCCGCGAGCGCACCGACACGGCTCCGTCAGAGGGCGGGTTTGAGGCGCTGGGCCAGGGTGACGGAGGCCTCCCGCCCGGCGCGACGGCCGCAGCGCCACCGACGCAGGCCGACGCCGCGCTGGTCCCTTCGCTCTGGCGCTTCGGTGTCGGGTTGCTCGCAGGCGTCAGCTCAGGCACCACCGTGGACGTCCTGCCGCAGGGCCTGCTCGCGCTCGAGGTGAGCCGGGGCTGGTTCGGGGTGGCGCTCGACGTCGGCCTCTCAGGACAGCTCGCGCGCGACGTCGCCCCCGGCCGGGTGAGCGCCTCGTGGCAGTGGGTCACGCTCTCGGCGCGCGCGACGTGGGCGCCCCTTGGTCGTGTGCTGCTCGACGCGCAGCTCGGCGCCCGCGCGCACCGCGTCGGTGCGTTCGCCACGGGCTTCTCCGAGACGAAGCCGGAGCAGCAGCTCCTCTCTCTCGGGCTCGCCGGCAGCGTGGGCGGGTCGGTGTTCGTCCTCGGGCCCGTCGGGCTCGTCGTTCGCGCCACGGGCGTGGTGAAGCCGCCCGAGCGCTTCACCATCGACAACCTCGGCGCGGTCCTCGACCTGGGCGGGCTCGAAGGCGCGGTGCACGCGGGCGTCTTCGCGCGGTGGTGACGTCAGAAGGTCGCGACGGTGAGGGCGGCCCGGTCTGCGGCCTCTGCGGCGACCGCGAGCCGGCGCGCCTCGACGACCAACGGCACCGCGGCGGCGGCGGCGACCGCGACCCCGACCGCGACCGCCAGGCCGATGACGGGCATCACCAGCAGCAGCGCGCACGCCAGCACGCCCAGGCCGGTCGCCAGGAACGCAAAGGGCAGGTTGCGCGCGAACAGCCCCCGCACGTCGTCGCTGAAGAGCGCCGCCCCCAGCGCGATGCCGGCGGCGATGCCCAGCGCGCCTCCGATGGCGCCCCCGATGACGATGGCCACCAGCGCGCCTGCCGAAGAGGGCTCTGCGTCGAGCAGCGACGCCGCGCGCGGGGCCGTCGACACCCGCACCCCGCTCTGGGGCGCCTCGACGAGGGGCGGGAGGCTGGGCTGCGCGGTGAGGAGCACGAGGGCGGTGAGGGTGAGCATGGCCTTCCCTGGTTCACGCCCGATGCCGCCCGAAGACCCGAGCAAGACCGGGCGCTTGTCGTTGGGGCGGTGCAAGCGGTTGCACACCCACTCGTGCAACGCCGTTCTCGTGAAGCAACCGGGCGCGCGCGGCACTCGTCGAGAGCGTGATGACGGTACAACCCCTCGCCATGGCCGCGGCGTCCGAGCTCAGTCCGACAGAGGCCGTGCGCCGGCTCTACGTCGCGCACGCCGCCGAGCTCCGCCTGGGCGCCGCCCGGCTCGCGGGGAAGGACCTCGACCCCGATGACCTGCTCCAGGAGGTCTTCATGGTGGCGCTGCGCAAGTCGCACGACGTGCTCAACGCCGACTCGCCCCGGGCCTGGCTCTACGGCGTCGCGGTGAAGGTGGCGGCGTCGCGCCGGCGCACGGCGAAGGTGCGCCGCTTCTTCGGCTTCGACGAGGTCGCCGAGGTGGCCGCGCCCGAGTCGCCGACCCGCACCCTCGACCAGCGCGACGCCTCGAAGCAGGTCGAGCGCGTGCTCGCGAAGCTGTCGGAGAAGAAGCGCGAGGTGCTGGTGCTGTACGAGCTGCAGGGGCTGCCCGGAGAGGAGATCGCCGCGGCGCTCCAGGTTCCACTCAAGACGGTGTGGACCCGGCTGTTCCACGCCCGCAAGGACTTCGCGGCCGAGCTCGCGCGCCTCGACGTCATCGAGCAGCGCACCAGCGGTCTGCCTCAGGAGCGTCGTCATGGATGAGCTGCGCCCGTGGGCTGAAGCGAGCGACGACGAGGGCGCGCGCGCCGCGAAGGTGATGGCGCTGGCGGCGGCCATCGCGCCCGCGCCGGTCGACCTCTCGAGGTGGGACGAGGTGGTGCGCGCGTCGCGGCCCGCTCGCGATTGGCGCCTGGCGCCGGCCTTCGCGGCGTCGTTGGCAGCGGGCATCGCGCTGGTGCTGTGGCTCGCGCCCGGGGCGCCGCCGGTGGCCGTGACGCCCGAGGCGCCGGTGCTGGTCGCGTCCGCCAACGCCACCTGGACGCAGCTGCCCTCGGGCGTGGTGCGCCTCGAGGCGGGCCGGCTGTCGGTGCAGCGGGCGACCTCGGGCCGGGTGGTGCTCGAGACGCCCCACGCCACGCTCGACTCCAGCCGCGCGCGCTTCCTCGCCGAGGTGACGGCCGGCGGCACCACCGTCACCGTGCTCGAGGGCGAGGTGGTGCTGCGCACGGCGGGGCAGACGCGGGCGGTGAAGGCTGGCCAGACGCTGGTGTGGCCGCCCACGCCGAGCATCCCCGCGCCGCTCTCGGCCGTGACGGCGCCCAGCACGTCGGTTTGTGACGACGCGGCGGGCTCGCGGCTCGACTGCCTGCGCCTCGAGGCGCGCGGCGACGGCCTCACCGCCCAGGCGGCGCTCTACGAGCTCGGCGTGCTCGAGGCCAGGCAGGGCAACTCTGGCGACGCGCTCGCCGCGTGGACGACGTCGCTGGCGCGCTTCCCAGACGGCGTGCTGCACCCCGAGGTGCGGCTGGCGTTGTTGGTCGAGCTGACGCGCGCGCGCCGCTTCACCGAGGCGGTGGCGGTGGCGCAGGGCTTCGAGGCCGCGTGCGCGACCGACCCACGCGTGGGTGACGTACAGGCGCTGCGGCGCTCGCTCGAGGCGCGCTGAGGCGGCGCGAGCCGGGGTGTTAGGCTGGGCGAATGGTGGCCGACGAAGCGCCAGGTCGCGTCTTCTTCGAGGGGTGGGCATGACGGCCCCCTCAGAGACTGGCCCCGTCGCGCGCTTCGTAGAGGGGCTGTTGAGCGTCAGCCTGGGCGCCACCGGCGTCTACGGGCTCGTCATGGAGCTCCACACCACCCGGTCGTGGTCGCTGACGGCGCTGGGCGCGGTCGCGTTCGTCATCATCGGGGCCCAGGGCGTCTTCAGCGTCGTGCGCGGCAGGCGCTCCTGGTTGGCTCGAATCGGCCCGCTGCCTTAGCGGCCTTCGCGCTGGCGCCTCAGACGACCGCCCAGCAGCAGCGCCAGCGCGCCGAGCAGGAGCGGATCGACCGCCGCACAACCGCAGCCTGTCGGTGGCCTGGTCGTGGCGCTCCCCGCGTCAGGGCCTGTGGTGACGCCGCCGTCGCGGAGGGGGCCTGCGTCGACGGCGATGACGCCCGCGTCGGGCACGCGCTCGTCGAAGAAGGCGCCGCACGCCGGCTCGATGGCGCCCGCCGCGCGGTGGGCGAGGGCGAGCGCGTAGACGCCGGCCCCGAAGCCCACCATGGGCGCGTTGAACTTCCACGCGCCGCTCGCCTCGTCGAACGTCTCGGGGATCAGGTCGGCGTTGGCGGCCGCGTTGCGCGTCACCCAGCTCAAGAGCGCGTCGGCGCGCGTCGCGTCGCCCTGGGCGCGGAGCACGACGGCGCCGCGCAAGTCGGTGATGACCCACTCGGCGGAGTCGTACTCGCTGCCCCACGGAGAGAGGTCGACCCGCCCGGCGTGGTCGGCGCGGTCGTCATTGCGCGACCAACCCGGGCCGGCCGCGACGCGCAGGCGCTCGAGCCCCGCGGTGGTGGCGCGGCCGATGCGGCCGTCGGGCGCGAAGAGGCCCATGGCCATCGCGTCGAAGACCGCTGCGTCGAAGAAGTCGGCGCCCGACTCGAGCTCTTCGCGGTTCGACGCCAGCGCGCCGTTGGCGTCGGTCAGCTTCTCGGCGATGGCGCTCCGGAGCGCCTGGGCGGCGAGGCGGTAGCGCATGGCGCGGGCGCCGTCCTGCTTGCGCTCGGCGATGGCGGCGGCGTCGCACAGGCCGCGCGCGGCGGTGAGGCTGGTGTACGTCCACGCGCGCTCCCGGCCGTTCCAGTGCGTCTCCCAGATGGAGGAGTCTTTGCGCAGGAGTCCCGTCGCCGGGTCCACCAACGCCACCAGCGGGTCGGCCACCTTCGTCGCGACGTCGCTCCACCGCGCGTCGGTGAGCGAGGTGTCGTTGGTGAGCAGCTCGTGCTGCCGCAGCGCCCAGAGGAACAGGCCGAAGCCGTCGAACTCGAGGTTGGGGCCGAAGTCGTTGAAGTCGGTCTCTTCGACGCCGAAGCCGACGTAGCGGGTGAGCGAGATGACGTACGGCGGCATCGCGTAGAGGCTCAGCTCGTTCCACGTCTGAAAGCGGCCGCCCTCGGCGTCGAGGTAGAAGCGCAGCGCGTCGCGCGACTGGTTCGTCAGGCCCAGCGCAGCGAGGGCCGACACCGCGTAGGCGCCATCGCGAATCCACGAGTACGTCCACTCGCCCGGCGGCAGGCTGGCGAGAATGGCGCCCGCGCCGCGGTGCACCACCGTGGCCGGCAGCGAGGCGCCGCCGTCGGCCGCGCGGAAGCGCGAGCGCCGCGGCTCGCCGTCGCGGGTGAGGGCCTCGCGCAGAAAGGCCTGGCCTGACTTCACCTGCGCCATCTCGAGCACCACCGCCGACTGGCGAAGCACCGCCTGCTCGTCGACCGAGAGCGACGGCGGGAGCCTCAGGCCGGCCTGGAACGCCTCCCACGAGGCGCGCTCGGCCTCGACGAGCTGCTGCGCCGAGCGGCCGCCGACGTAGGTGTCGAGCAGCGCCTGGGCGTCGGCGCCGGCGAACGGGTCTGCGTGGTGCACCACCGCGACGCCGACCCAGCGCTCCTCGCCGGCCGGCAGGTCGCCCACGTCGAACTGGAACCCGCTCGCCCAGTCGTCGGCGACGCCGAGGTCGCCGGCGCGGTCGGTGAGGTCGCCCGTCGTCTGCTCCACCACGCGGAACGCGTTCTCGGCCAGCGAGGAGCCCGGGTGCCACGCGGCGGCGCGGCTCGCCGTGCCGAGCGGGCGCGCGACCACCACGCCCGCGAAGGCCCGCTCGAGGACGTCGCGGCCGGCGCTGATGACGACCGTCTCGCCGTTGGCGGCGAGCTCCTGCATCACGCCGGGCCGGCCGAAGCCCAGGTGGAAGTTCTGCAGCGAGAAGGCGCTGACGCCGGTGACGGGGCTGGCGCCCGGGTTGCGCAGCTTCATCGCCATCACGAACGAGGCCTGGGGCAGCGCGCGCGGCGCGAAGACGTAGGTGGTGGCCTCGAGGCCCAGCACGGTGTGCTGCCAGGTGATGAGGCCCGAGCCGCTGCGCGGGCTGGGCGCGGCGGTGAGGTAGCCGCTCGACGACGGCGCGCCCGTCACCCACCGCTGCTGTCCCTGGGCGCGCAGGCCGAAGTAGGCGTCGAAGAGCACGTCGCGCGTCTTCACCATCTGGGGCTGGTTGCCGACCCACACCTCGCGGTCCATCGCGTCGAGCTGCGGCTCCTCGGTGGCGGGCAGGTGCTCGCGGAAGTGCACCACCTTCGAGGTGCGCGCGTCGACCATCACCGCGCCGTGGCCGTTGGAGGAGGCCAGCGAGAAGAACGTGCGCGTCGGCGTGGGTTGGGCGAGGGCGGCGAGCGGCAGGCAGAGCAGGGCGGGGAGGAGGCGCACGGGGAGCCTTCTACCCCGGCGCGCGCGTCGGGCGTGCCCGGCGCGGCTCACCGCGTCGTCGGGCAGGCCCGCTGGGCGAGGGTGTCCACCACCGCGTCGAAGGGCTGCTGCTGAGGCGCCGCGAAGTCTGCCTCGTCGAGGCGCCGCACGGCGGCCAGGAGCGCCCGCACGCTCCCGCAGGCGCGCAGCAGGCGTGAGAAGGCGGGGCCGCCGTCGTCGTAGTCGCGGCTCCCGGCGAGGTCGGCGTTGTTGAAGCGCCGGCGGAGCCCGAGGTCTCGCTGGAGCGCGGTGAGGAGCCGCTCCTTCTGGGCGCGCTTCTCGGTGTCAGCGGCCTCGGAGCGGTAGACCCGGTCGAGCGCTTCCCGGGTGTCGCGCAGCGCCTGGCTGACGCGGGCCCCGCGCGCCTCGCTCTCCATCCACGCGCGCGCCTCGTCGGAGTCGAGCCCCGCGCGGCCCACCACCAGGCGCCAGGTCAGCTCGTCGGCGACGAAGCTGGCGAGGCTCTCGTTGAAGGCCGATTGGTTGGGCACGTAGACCGTGGCGTGCACGCTCTCGTGGAGGATGACGTTGGCGAGCGCGCCGAAGGCCAGCGGGCCCTCGGGCACCATGGTGGACAGCACCGGGTCACGGAACCACCCGAGGGTGGAGTAGGCCGACGCGGTGCGAACGGTGACGTCGAGGTCCTCGGCGGCCTCGAGCTGGGCCGCGTACTCGCGCGCGGCCGCCTCGTCGAAGAAGCCCAGGTACGGCACGCTGCCGACGAGCGGGAAGCGCCACCGCCGGGGCGTGAAGGCCAGCCGCGCGCAGGCCTGCACCACCCACACCGCCGCGCTCCGGTGGAGGTCGGCGTAGCGCTCGTAGTTGCTGGTGGGCGTCAGGCCGTGGCGCTGGCCGTAGCGCTTGATGGCCGGCACCTTCGCCAGCAGCGCGCGCACGCGCGGGGGCACCGTCGGGTCGGCCGTCACCGCCGAGAGCGGGCGCGCCTCGTGGAGGAGCTGGTACTGCCCGCCGGCCGCCTGCAGCAGATAGCGCGTGGTGAAGCAGCCGCTCCCGCCCAGGCACGTCACCAGCAGGAGCCACCGCATCAGGCGCACTCTGCTACGGTTTTCGCTCCGTCGCGCGCCCGGCCTTGCAGCGGTGGAGAGGCCTCAGGTCGCGGTCGAGGCGGTGCGCTGCAGGGCGGCGAGCCACGCGCGCTCGCGCTCGTGCCACACCGGAGAGCCGTCGACGGCCGCGATGGCCTCGGCCCACGAGATCATTCGCGCGGCCATCTCACGCCCGCCCCACGTCTTCAGCGCGAAGAGGGCGGCGCGGCGCTCGGCCGAGGTGAGGCGCCGCCGGCAGAGCAGGTCGATCAGCTCACGGGTGCGGGCTCGCGAGAAGACCGGGGTGCCGACCTCGTCGTTGAGCCGCTGGGTGAGGTCGTCGCCGTAGGCGTACAGCATGGCGCGCTCGTTGGCTTGAATCTCGCCGTCGGCCCAGGCCATCTCGACGGCGGTGATCAGCTCGGCCAGGTAGACGTCAGGCCCGGTGAAGCCCAGCGCCGCCAGGACCCGCATCGCGTTCTCGAGAGGTGCGTTCATGCCGCAGGGGTAGCGACCGGCCTCTGGGGCGCCGTTACGAAATATCGAGGGCTGCCTTTCAGCCGGGCTGCGCGCGTCAGCGGCGCTGGCAGGTCTCACAGGCGAGCGTCTTCCCGCCCGCGCACTTCGACAGCAGGTGACGGAGTCGTGCGAAGCCTCAGTACAGCGGCGCGTCGGGCCCGTCGGTCACCACCACGTACAGCACCGTGTCGGCCTTCGACATGGCGTCAATCTGCTGCCACGCGGCCCGCAAGGTGGCGGCGTGCTCGTCGCCCTGCGCCATCACCACCAGCAGCTGCTTCACCCAGCGGTCGGGCGGCTGCACGTTCGCCGAGCTGACCAGGATGTCGTCGAGCTTCCCCTCGAGGAAGGCGATGCGCTGGGGCGTCAGCGGGTAGCCGGCGTCGGGCGGGAATGACACCGCGCGCGTCACGCTCACGCCCACCTGCTGCCCGTCGATGCTCACCAGGATGTCGGTCTTCTTGCTCGTCGGCGGCAGGTAGGTGATCTGCGTCTCGGTCTTCACCAGCGTGGCGCCTTCGCACAGCGCCAGCACCTCGAAGGCGAAGGCTTCGCTGATGGCCGAGCTCCCGCCCGCGTTCGGCGTCGCGAGCATCACCTGCGCGCCCTGCGTCAGCCGCGGCCGCTCGGCGGGCTCGTCGTACTGATCCATCTCGAAGTCGAGGCGCACCTGCAGGTACGAGGGCGTCGGTTGGCTCAGCTCGGGCGGCACTCGAAAACACTCGCCGTGAACTCGCCCATGCCCGCCGTCGAGCGCGCTCCGGGGCCCGGCGTCGAGGCCGCCGTCGATGAACGCGCCCGCGTCACCACCACCATCGAGGTCGGCGCCCGCGTCGGCGAGCCCGGCGTCGACGTCACCGGCGTCGTGCGTCGCTTCGCCGGCGTCGCCGAGCGCGCCTGCGTCTGCGTCACCGGCGTCTGCGCCTCCCGCGTCGAGGGCCGAGGTGCCTGCGTCCACGAGCTCGACGCCGCCGTCGGGCAGAACGGAGCGAGGGCCGCAGCCACCGACCAGCGCCAGGAAGCCCACCACGAGGACGAACGAACGCACGTCAGCGACTGTACCGGCGCGGCCGGCTCCGTGACAGCAACCGTCACGCGTGACCGCTGGTGACACGGCGCGCCTGGACTGGGGAGCCGTCCCGCTCCACGGTGGGCGCGTTGGCACGAGGGTGGCTTTCACGCTCGGCGCGAGCGCCTTTGCTTCGCATCACTGGGGGAGAACGAACCATGGGGAACCTCCGCTTTCTCCTCGGCCTCGTGGCCACGTCGCTCGTGTCGTCGGCCTGCCCGCTGCCGTCGGGCGCCGACGGTGGGCTCGACGCGTCACGCCCCGACGCGGGCGGGCCCGATGCGTCCATCGTCGATGAGGACGCGGGGGCGCAGGACGACGCCGGCGCCGGTCGCGACGCGGGCTCGCGCGACGCCTCGGTTCCAGCCTGGTGCCTGTCGTACCCCGCGCCGACGCGCCTGCCCGACGGCGGCTTGTCACGAGCCACCAGCCCGTGGACCTCGTTCGACGGCGGCCAGGGCACCTCAGGTGACGGCACCCCGGTCGCGCTCGGCGCGGGCGCCATCACGCCGCTGATGGGGTGCTTCGAGACGACGGTGGTCGAGACCGACTGGGTCGACGCCGGCGCCATTCGTCGGCTCGACCCGAAGGACTACCGGGGCTGCGGCACCGGCGCGGCGGGTTGCCCGTCTCCTGGCGAGCCTCCCCAGGACCAGTGGTTCCTCGCGCCCGACGCCACCGTTCCGTTCGTGCCCTTCGACGAGCCGGCCGCGCCGACGCCGACCCCCAACATGCCGTGCACCGCCGGCCTCGCGTGGGGCTTCGAGAGCGGCCGCTACCTGCCGTGGGATGGGACGCTCGTCACCGGCACCAACGACCTCGCCGTCTACGGCAACAACGTCTCCATCGACCGCATCATGCCGCCCGGGTACGTGCGCGACGGAGGCCCAGGCACGCACGTCGGCGGCGACTACTGGGAGTTCTCGCGCGACATCAACTACCGCGGCCGCTACTGGGCCGGCACCGCCGACGTGCGGCCGAACTGGCGAACGCGCCCCGGCGGGCGGCTCAACGAGACGCTCGGCTTCACGCTCGAGTCTCCGCCGTTCGTCATCGCGACGCCCTGGCTCAGCTTCCTCATCGGCGGGCACCGGCGCACCACCCAGCGCGTCGAGCTGGTCGTCATCAGCAACGGCAACAACACGCCGCTCCTCCAGGCTCAGTACCGCGGCCTCAACGTCGAGGAGCGCGCGCCCGGCGCGTCGTTCAGCCTCGAGCCCAGGCCGCTCCACGTCGTCGTTCGCGCCAGCACCGCGCTCGAAGACAACGAGTACATGCGCCGCCGCGTGTACTGGGCGGTGCAGGCGTTCCAGGGCCTGACCGCGTACTTCCGCATCGTGGACACGGCCGGCGAGGCCGCCCACGTCAACGCCGACGACTTCCGCTGCGAGGGCTCGGCGCCGGCCGACATCGAGTGGCTGCCGCTGCCCGACGGAGGCCTCTCGAACCCGCAGGTGGGCCAGACGGTGAAAGCGGTGCCGCTGTGGGGCGTCACCGACACGCACACGCACGTCGCCGCGAACATGACGCTCGGCGGGCACTACATCTGGGCCGACGCCAACGACCCCATCGAGAACGTCTACGACTGCAACCTGCCGCTGCCCGTCATTCGCGACAAGGCGATGAACGTGGTGCGCGAGCCCATCGGCAGCCCCAACAAGCAGACGCAGTGCTTCGTCTCGGCCGGCATCGTGGCGCTCATCACCAGCACCGGCGCGGGCGTCTGCGCGCTCACCGCGGCCCACCTGGGCGCCATTCCCTTCATCGGCCCGGCGCTCGTCGCCATCACGCTCACCGCCTGTACCGTCGCGCTCGCCGCGGCCACCACCGCGCTCACCGCCATTCCCAGCCTCACCTCGGTGACGCTGCACGGCGCGGCGATGCCCACCTCGGGCGGCCTGCGCGCGGGCCCGTTGATCCGCTTCCTCATCGGGTTGTTCGACCGCGAGGTGGTGCGGCAGACCATCATCCACGGGCTCATCGAGCAGCAAGACTGGGACACGGCCGACGGCTTCCACTCGGGCTACGGCGCCTCGTACCTGCACCAGCGCTACCACTGGACGATGATTCAGCGCGCCTGGCAGGGCGGGCTGCGGTTGATGGTCATCGACGCGCTGCACAGCCGCGCGCTCCAGTCTGGGGTTGTAGGGGATGG
>JACSRE010000382.1 GCA_014879945.1 Myxococcus sp. | reverse complement strand
ATTCAGGTGGTAGCCGAGGCCAGCGACGGTGCCGACGAGGGCGGCGATGACGGCGACCTGGGCGATGGGGTTCTTCTTCTCGGCGTCGCCGAGGGTAGGCATGTCAGGCATTCGGGCTCCTTGCGGAGCAGACCCTAGCGACGACCGCCCTCTTTGGAAGTTTTTCGCCACAGGCCTGTGCCGGGTGCAACAGCCGCGGTCGGGCGCTTCATTCCTCGGGAGGCGACTCGTCGCGCAGGCCGAACTCCTTCATCTTGGTCTGCAGCGACTTGCGGCTGATGCCGAGCAGCTTGGCGGCGCGGGTGACGTTGCCCTCGGTCTTGGCGAGGGCCTGCACGATGAACGCCTTCTCGATCTCGGCCTGCTTCACCTTCAAGAAGTCCTTCAGCGGCGTCTCGCCCACCATCGGCGTCGCGGTGTCGGTCAGCTGGGCGACGGCGCTCTGCAGGCTGGTGCGCACCGGGCCGGGCAGATCTTTCACCTCGATGCGCGGGCCGTCGGCGAACAGGAGCACCCGCTCCATCATGTTCTCGAGCTCGCGAATGTTCCCCGGCCACGGGTAGGCCTGCAGCATCGCCAGGGCGTCGTCGGCGATGCCCTCGATCTTCTTGTTGAGGCGCTTGTTGTACTTCTCGATGAAGTGCCGAACGAGCGAGGGCACGTCGCTGCGGCGGTCGCGCAGCGGCGGCAGGTGCAGGGGCACCACGTTGAGCCGGTAGAAGAGATCTTTGCGGAAGCGGCCCGCGTCCACCTCGGCGGCGAGGTCGCGGTTGGTAGCGGCGATGAGGCGCACGTCGACCCGGGTGGTCTTGATGCCGCCGACGCGCTCGAACTCGCTCTCTTGCAGCACCCGCAGGAGCTTCACCTGCATCTCGATGGGCACCTCGCCGATCTCGTCGAGGAACAGGGTGCCGCCGTCGGCCAGCTCGAACCGGCCGGGCTTCGAGGTGACGGCGCCGGTGAAGGCCCCGCGCTCGTAGCCGAACAGCTCCGACTCCATCAGATCCTTGGGGATCGCGGCGCAGCTGATCTTGATGAGCGGCTTGTCCTTGCGCGAGGAGCCGTCGTGCAGCGCGGTGGCGACCAGCTCCTTGCCCGTGCCCGACTCGCCGGTGATGAGCACCGTCGAAGGGGAGTCGGCCACCTTGTCGATGATCTTGAACACCTCCTGGACCTCGGGAGAGTCGCCCACGATCGAGGTACGGGGCCGACCTTCGGGCGGCACGTGCCCCAGGTTCGCCTCTTGCGTGCGCGCGGCCTTGGCCACCACCGACTGGATCTCGGACTGCTCGAAGGGCTTGGTGATGTAGTCGAAGGCGCCGGCCTTGATGGCCTCGACGGCCGAGTCGACGGTGCCGTGCGCGGTGATGATGATGACCGGCACGTCGGGGCGGGTGGCGTGCACGGCCTTGAGCAGGTCGAGCCCGCCCAGCTTCGGCATCACCATGTCGGTGATCACCACGTCGGCGCCGTTCTTCTCGAACTCGGCGAGGGCGACCTCGCCGTTCTCGGCGATCGCGACTTCGTAGCCCTCTTTGCGGAGGATCGCTGCCAGCACCTTGCGCAGGTTGGATTCATCGTCGACGACGAGGACGCGGGACACGGTGGAGGGTGTTTGGACCCGTGGCCCCCACGCGTCAAGGGTGGAGGCGGCCCACATTTTTTCCCCGGCACGCAACCCGCAGTTACAACGCGCCCGTGCCCCCGACGCCGCAACGCAGTGGCCGCGCAGCCGCGTTCGTCGCGCTGGGCATTCTGTTGTCGCGGGTGGCGGGCCTCGCGCGGCAGAAGCTCTTCGCGCACCTGCTCGGCAGCGGGCTCGAGGCGGCGGCGTTCTCGGCGGCCACCCGCATCCCCAACGTGCTGCAGAACCTGCTCGGCGAGGGCGTGCTCTCGGCGTCGTTCATTCCCATCTACGCGAGCCTGCGCGCGAAGGGCCAACACGACGAGGCGCGGCGCATGGCGGGCGCGGTGTTCGGGCTGCTCGGGCTCCTGGTCGGGGTGGTGGTCGGCGTCGGCCTGCTGGGCGCGCCCTGGTTGGTGCGGGTCATCGCGCCCGGCTACACCGGCGAGGCCTTTGCGCTGACGGTGACGTTGGTGCGCATCATCTTCCCCGGCACCGGCGTGCTGGTGCTCTCGGCGTGGTGCCTGGGCATTCTGAACAGCCACAAGCAGTTCTTTCTCTCGTACGTGGCGCCGGTGGTGTGGAACGGGGCGATCATCGTGGTGCTGCTGGCGTTCCGGAGCGCGCCGGGCGCCGAGGTGATCGTCCATGTCGCGTGGGCCACCGTGGCCGGGAGCGTGCTCCAGTTCCTGGTGCAGCTGCCCAACGTGCTGAGGCTGCTGGGCCGCTTCGACCCCCGGCCGTCGGTGTCGCTGCCGTCGGTGATCGAGGTGCTCAAGGGCTTCGGGCCCGCCGTGGCGGCGCGCGGGGTGGTGCAGGTGAGCGCCTACGTCGATCTCGCGCTGGCGACGTTGGTGTCGGTGCGGGCGGTCTCGGTGCTCACCTACGCGCAGACCATCGCGCTGCTGCCCATCAGCCTGTTCGGCATGTCCATCGCCGCCGCGGAGCTGCCCGAGATGTCGGCCGACGCCACGAAGTCGCACGAAGAGGCCTCGGCGGCGCTGAAGGAGCGCCTCCAGGCCGGGCTCGAGCGCATGGCCTTCTTCGTGGTGCCCTCGGCGGTCGCGTTCCTGCTCCTGGGCGATCTGCTGTGCGGCGTCTTGCTCGAGTCGGGCCGCTTCACGCCGAAGGACTCGCGCCTGGGGTGGTACGTGCTGCTCGGCTCGGGGGTGGCCCTGCTGGCGCAGACGAGCGGTCGCCTGTTCTCCTCGACCCTCTACGCCTTCAAGGACACGAAGACGCCGCTGCGCTTCGCGGCGCTCCGCGTCACCCTCGGCGTCACGCTGGGCTTCGTGTCGGTGACCTGGGGCGCCCAGCTGCTGGGGCTGCCCTCGGAGCTTGCGGTGGTCTTCCTCACCCTCACCACCAGCGTCACCGCCTGGCTCGAGATGTCGCTGCTGCGCCGCGCGGTGGCAGCGCGGCTGGGCGGGGTGCCGTCGATCACCGGGCGGCTGGTGCGGCTGTGGGGCGCGGCGTTCGCAGCGGGGGCGCTGGCGCTGGCCGCGAAGGTGGCGCTGACGAGCCGCTTCGGCGCGCGGCCGCAGGCGCTCGAGGAGTGGGGCGGCGGGTTCCTCCCGTTCCCCGCGGTGCCGAAGCTCGAGGTCTGGCGGTTCGAGCTCTCGACGCTGGCGACCTCGACGGCGCTGATTGGCGTGTTCGGCGTCGCCTACTTCGGCTTCACGGCGCTGCTGGGCGTGCCGCAGGCGCAGGCCGTCCTCCGGCGGGTGTTGCGACGCAGGTAGCGGCCTTGGGGCGTGAGGTGACGGGCGCGTGGTGCGGGCCCGGCGGGGCTTTCCGGCGTGGCATGGCTCCCTGGCCCCGCGGCGTCGCGCCTGCGAACCGAACCCAATTCCCAGGCATCGGCGCGCCAGGGTGAAGGGCCCCGTCGCGACCGCTCGAGGCCAGTCAGCGCGTGCGGCGATCGCCGATGACGCGCGCCGGGCTGCCTGCGACGATCGCCCACGCCGGCACGTCGCCCGTCACGATGGCGCCCATGCCGATGACCGCGTGAGCTCCGATCGTCACCCCGTCGGTGACGCCGGCGTTCGCCCCCACCCAGACGTCCGCGCCGAGGGTGATGCCTCTCGAGGTGACCGGTTGTTCCCGCACCGGGCGGTCCGGCGCGAGCTGGTGATCGAAGGCGTAGAGCGTCGCGCCGCTGGCGATGCGGCAGCCGTCGCCGATGGTGATGCCCACCGCGCCGCCGTCGAGCGAGACGCGGGCGTTGACGCTGACGTCGGCCCCGATGGTGAGCGGCCCATGGAGGAAGGCGTGGGCGCCGACGGTCGAGCGCGCGCCGATGACGATGGGGCGGCCCAGCTGCGCGAAGATGCCGGCCTCGGGCGCGATGAAGCAGTCTTCGGCGATCGTCACCGTCTCTTCGCGCATCAGCTTCGCCTGGAGCTCGAGCTGCCACGGCCGCGCCCACACCAGGTGCTTCTCTTTCAGCGTCGCGTAGAGCCACGGCATCCACGACAGGCGCCGCTTGTGCTGCTCGCGGAACTCGGGCGGCGACGCGGGCTCGCTCATGGCGTGACGCGCGCGAACGACTGGTAGTGGTCGTCGGAGTAGTACCGCTCGCCGTTCGCCCCGGTGACGATTCTCCGCGCGCCGCGGCTGCGCTCCCCTGGGGTGGGCACGGTGTACTCGCGGTAGTAGCCGCCAGGGCGATAGGGCAGGCGGCCTTCGCGGTTCTTGAACTCGACGCCGTCGCGCTCGTAGGGGAACGGCCCCGCCGCGTCGATCAACCGGAGCGTCTCACGGGCTTCGTCCGGAAGCTGGGCCCGCGAGAGGGTCGCTTCGCGTGCGCCCTTCTCGCGGCGCGGCAGCGGCGCTTCGTCGTCGGGCGCTGGCGTGGGGGCGGGAGACGTCGCCGGGAGCGCGAGGCGGTCGAGCACGTTCAACCGAAACGCCTCGGCCCCCAGCGCACCGCCACGCGGGAGCCGTGACGCCTCGGCGGCGATCCGCTCCAGCCGGTTCTCGGGGTCCGGGTGGGTCGAGAAGAACTCGAGCCGCTGCCCGCCGCCGGCGGCCTTGAGCACCTTCATCACCTCGCCCATCTGCTCCGGGTCGTAGCCGGCCTCGTGCATGAAGCGCACGCCGAGCCGGTCACTCTCGAGCTCGTCGTCGCGGCCGAACTTCATGGTGATGAGCTGCGCGGTCGCCATCGCCAGCGCGGCCTTCGCGCGCGACTCCGCGGGTCGATCGGGGTCCGCCGTCACCACCACCGTCGCGCCGATGAGGCCGGCCGTCAGATCGGCCTTCGCGAGGTGCTCGGCGCCGTGCCGCGCCACCACGTGGCCGATCTCGTGCCCCAGCACCCCCGCGAGCTGCGCCTCGTTCGCCATGCGCGCGAGCAGCGCCTCGGTGATGAACACCGGCCCCCCCGGGAGCGCGAACGCGTTCACCGTCTTCCGGTCGGCCAGCACCGTGAACTGGAAGGGGTACTTCGTCTTCGCCGCCGCGCTCTGGGTCGCCAGCCGCGCGCCGACCGACTGCACATAGCCCGCGAGCGCCGCGTCGGTGGTGGCCCCGCCGAACTGCCGCGTCAGCACCGGCGCGCTCGAGAGCCCCAGGGCCACCTCCTGCTGCGCCGAGAGCTTCACGTACTGCGTCTCGCCGGTGAGCTCGTTGGTGGTGCGGCGCGAGAGGTAGGTCGCCACCGAGATGCCGGCGATCACCAGGCCGATGAGCAGCCGGGCGCCGCCGCCTTGACGTCGTTCGCGGGCCATGGCGCGTTCTTACCCTCGGCCCGGAAGTTGACGCATCGCCCACAGCAGCGTGAGCCAGCCCCCGAGCTGCGCGAAGCCGCCCAGCGGCGTGAGCGCGCCGAGCCCGCGAACCCCCGTCAGGGCCATCGCGTAGAGGCTGCCTGAGAAGATGACGATGCCGGCGATGAAGAGGCCGGCCGCGACGCGTGGCCCCCTGGAGGGGACGTGGTGGGCGACGACGGCGGTGAGCCCCAACGCGAGCGCGTGCACCAGGTGGTAGCGCGCGGCGGTCTCCCACCAGCCCAGACGGTCGGCCGCGTCGGGCAGGTCCTTCACCGCGGCCTTGAGCCCGTGCGCGCCGAGGGCGCCCAGCGCGACGCCGAGGAACGCGAAGGCCGCCGACGACATGCCCAGGGTGCGGTTCATGCGCGCCGATATGCCACGGAGCATCGGCTCCGGTCGCCCCCGAGGCCCCCTGCGCTGACCTCGCTCGATGCGTTTCTGGAATCGCCCGAATCAGAGGGGGCGTGACCCGGGTGGTGCGCGCCTCGCTGACGGCGACGTGGATGCTGAAGGCGCCGACCCGTCTTCAAGGCGGGGTCGTCCGCCTGCGTCACCACGTCGCAGAAGGCGTAGAACTCGTCGAGCGAAACGCGTCGAGCGCGCCCTGCGGAAGTCCGGCGCGCCTGAGCACGCTGTCGCGGCTGAGACCGACGTCCAGGAGCCGCGCGGCGGGTTGCGCAGCGTCGCATCGTCCACCTGGCCCGACTGGGCCCATCGCAGGGCTTCTCAAGCCAGCCACTCCGGAATAGTCCCGCTCCATGGCTGTCTCTTATACACATCTC
>JACSRE010000235.1 GCA_014879945.1 Myxococcus sp. | reverse complement strand
ACGGTCTCATGATCGACCGCGATCAGCCAAAGTTGCGGGTGGGCCTATTTCGCGACTGCTCTTGAGCCGAGCTACTTCTTCGTCCACTGGTCGAGCCACCCCAGCACCGTCTCGTGCCACAGCACGCTGTTGGCCGGCTTGAGCACCCAGTGGTTCTCATCGGGGAAGTGGAGGAACCGGCTGGGAATGCCGCGCCGCTGGAGCGCGGTGAAGGTTGCCATGCCCTGGGTGTCGACGACGCGGAAGTCCTTGCCGCCGTGCACCACCAGCATCGGCACCTTCCACTTCGCGACGTGGTCGATGGGGTTGTGCTTCGCGTAGCCCTCCTTCTTCTCCCAGGGCGTGCCGCCGTGCTCCCACTCGGGGAACCAGAGCTCTTCGGTGTCGTAGTACGCGAACTGCTCGTCGAGGTTGCCGTCGTGGTTGACCAGGCACTTCCACGGCTCGTTCCAGTTCCCCGCCATCCAGTTGATCATGAAGCCGCCGTACGAGGCGCCCAGCGCGCAGGCGCGGCCCTTGTCGATGAAGGGGTACTTCGACACCGCGGCGGCGAAGCCCTTCTGCAGGTCTTCGAGCGGCTTGCCGCCCCAGTCGCCGTTGATGGCGTCGGTGAATGCCTGGCCGTACCCGGTGGAGCCGTGGAAGTCGATCATCACCGCGACGTAGCCGTGGCCGGCGTAGGCCTGCGGGTTCCACCGGTAGTGCCAGTGGTTGCCGAAGCTGCCCTGCGGCCCGCCGTGCACCAGGAACGCCAGCGGGTACTTCTTCTTCGCGTCGAACTCGGCGGGCTTCACCACCCAACCGTAGACGGTGTCGCCGCTCGCGCCCGCGAACGAGAACTGCTCGGGCTGGCCCAGCTTCACGCCCGCGAGGAGATCGGCGTTCACCCGGGTCACCTGGGTGGGCCCGCCGCTCCCGTCGAAGGGCAGGCTGACCAGGTCGACCGGCGAGAGCAGCGAGTCGACGGCGAAGACGAGCTTGCCCGTCGAGGCGTCGACCGCCCCCACCGAGCCGCCGTTGAACAGCCGCGTCGGCTTTCCAGTGGCGACGTCGAGCGCGAAGAGGGCGACCTGCCCCACGTCGTCGGCCGTGGCGTAGAGCGTCTTGCCGTCCTTCGACCAGGTCAGGCCGTGCGGCGAGCGGTCCCACGCGTCGGTCAGCACGCGCTCGGTGCCCTTCGCCCAGTCGCGCACGATGACGCGCAGCTTGTCGGCTTCGTACCCGGGCCGGCTCATGGCGAGGTACGCCAGCTGGGTGCCGTCAGGCGAGAACAGCGGCTGGGTGTCGGTGGCGCGGTTCGAGACGGTGAGCTTGGTGGGCGCCTTCGAGCCGTCGGTCGGCGTGACGAAGAGGTCGAGGTCGGTGCTCCAGGCCTCGGCCCGGCCCACGTCGCGCGCGGTGAAGACGAGCGCCTTGCCGTCGGCGGTGAAGGTGAACTCCTCGGCGCCGCCGAAGGGCTTGGGCGGGGCGTCGGCGTTGAGCTTCTTCGTCACGTCGATCATCGGGCCGCCAGAGACCTTCGTGACGAAGAGGTGCGCCCGGCGCCCGTCCTTCCACGTGTCCCAGTGGCGGATGAAGAGCTGATCGTAGAGGCGACCCGAGGCCTTCGACTTCGCCTTCTCGTCGAGGCGCTTCTTCGTACACTCGAGCGTGTCGCAGTCGACGAACGTCTCGGCCGCGAAGGCGATGGTGGTGCCGTCGCGAGACATCGTGAACGCGTCGACGTCGATGGGCGACCGCGTCACCTGGGTGGGCTCGCCGCCCTCGAGTGACAGGCGCCACACCTGGCTCGAGCCGCCGCGGGCAGAGAGGAAGAAGATGGCCCTGCTGTCGGGGCTCCAGACCGGGTCGGTGTCGGGCTCGGGCGCCTGGGTGAGCTGGCGGGGGCTCGAGCCGTCGGCGTTCACCAGCCACAGGTCGAGCAGCCCCTTGTTGGCCTCGAGGTCGGTGGTGCGCAGCACGTAGACGATGCGCGCGCCGTCGGGCGACACCTTGAACGAGAGCAGCCGGCGCAGCGAGACCTGGTCGTGGACCGTGTAGGCGTGCGGCTTGGTGGGCGCCTGGGCGAGCCAGGCAGAGACGAGCAGGGTGGTGAGCATGCCCGCGGCTCTAGCGTGGACCGTGCGGTCGATGAACTCCGAAAGCGCGCGGGGCTCGTCACCAGGCGGTGGGCTTGTAGTCCTTGAAGAACTTGCCCCACACGAACTCGCCGGTGCGCTCGGCCTCGAAGACGGGGTCCACCACGCGCGCCGCGCCGTCGACGATGTCGAGCGGCGGCTCGAAGCCCAGCTCCTGCGTCTTGCGCTCGGCGTGCTGCACCGGGTCTTCGTCGGTCACCCAGCCGGTGTCGGCGGCGTTCATCGCCAGCTTGCTCTTCGCGTAGTCGGGCGCGCTGGTGAGGGTCATCATGTTGAGCGCGGCCTTGGCCATGTTGGTGTGCGGGTGTTTGTCGGTCTTGGTGCCGCGAGAGAAGCTGCCCTCCATGGCCGACACGTTCACCACGTGGCCCCATTGGTCGGTGCGGTTGCGCGTCATCAGCCCGCGCAGCTTTCCGCAGAGAATGAACGGCGCCACCGCGTTGACCAGGTGCACCTCGAGCATCTCGCCGGTCGCGACCTCTCCGAGGGTCAGCCGCCAGCTGTTGACGGTGCGCAGATCGACCTGCTGGAGGTCGGCGTCGAGGCGCCCTTCGGGGAAGGCGTGGCTGGTGTCTTGCTCGAGATCGTACGGCACCAGCGAGAGCGCGGCCGAGCTGTGCAAGCCGACGGCGGGGTCGTGGGAGCGGAAGGTGGCCAGCTCGGTCGGCGCGGCGCGCGGCTTCACCTGATCGACGAGCGTCGAGTGCCCCATCAGCAGCTGCTGTGACGCCTCGGGGAGCGCGCGCACGTCGGAGTGCTCCAGCTCGGCGAGGTGCCGATAGAACCCGGGCGGCCGGCGCACCGTCTGCGCCGCGTTGTTGATGAGGATGTCGAGGCGCTCGTGGGTGCGCGAGACGAACTGGGCGAAGAGCTCGACCGAGGGCGCGTGCCGCAGATCGAGCCCGTACACCTCGAGCCGGTGGCCCCACTTCGTGAAGTCGGGCTCCTTGAGGTAGCGCTGGGTGGCGTCGTGCGGGAAGCGCGTGGTGGCGATGACGTGCGCGCCCGAGCGCAGCAGCATCAGCGAGGCCTGGAAGCCGATCTTCACCCGCGCGCCGGTGATGAGGGCCACCTTGCCTTCGAGCGGCGCCACCTGAAACCGCTTGAGGTAGTTGAAGTCACCGCACTCGAGGCACATCGAGTCGTAGAAGTGGTGCACCTCGCGGAACTCGCGCTTGCACACGTAGCAGTGGAACGGCTTCTCGAGCAGCCGCCCGGTGCGGGGCTGGTGGGGCACCCCCGCGCCGAGGATGTTCTGGGGCGGCACGAAGACCGGGTTCTTCCGCGCCTGTCGAATCGCCGCTTCGGCGCGCCGGGCGCGGTCCTGCTCCCGTTGCTCGAGGCGGAGCCGCCGCAGCCGGTGCTTCTGCAGCCGCTGGCTCTCGTCCTTCGAGGGGTTGGCCAGGCGCCCCGCGGCCTCGAGGAGCGCCTTGGCGTCGGGCTCCGGCACGTCTTCGAGGAGCGATCGATCGTCGCCGACCTGCTTGAGCAGGGCGGTGGCCTTCAGCACTTCGTCCAGCGACAGCGGCATGGGCGGCCCTTACGACGAGAGCCGCTCGGCTGTCATGGCTTCCAGGGCTCGACCCAGCTGCTGCCGCCGTGGGCGGGCACCTTCACCTGGGCGCTGATGGCGGTGATGCGGAGCCGGTTCCCCTCACGCTGGGCGCGGGTGATGATCGAGGCGGGAGAGACCCGCTGCTCGAAGGCGGCCAGCTCGGCCTGAAAGGTGGCGAGCTCCTGCTTCACCGTGGGGGACCGCTTGTCGAAGACGCGCTCGATGACGGCCATGGCTCACCACTCCAGGAGTTCGGCGATCGTCGCCTTGAGCCGCTCGATGGTGGTGCCGTTGGTGTGCACCGTCGCCTTGTCCGGGTCCCAGCCGTCGAAGCGCTCGGCGTCGGCCCTGGTGAGGTAGACCGTCTTGCCGCCGAGGGCGCGCTCCTCGGTGAAGGACTCGGTCAGCTTCGAGTTCGCGTCGAGCCGGTCGAGATGAAGCGAACCCATGCCGACGGTGCCGCTGCTACTTCCGAGAATCGCTCTGTCGCCCATGTCGTGCTCCGGGGTGTTGCGGTGGAGGCCGGCGCTCATGCAACCGGCCTGCGCCCCGCACTAGCGCGAACTTGCGTGGCGGTGCGCGCCGGCGGTCCCTCCCGGCAGACGCTCGGGCCCCGTGGACGGACACACTGACCCGCTCGTGGGTCTTGTGGGTTCACCCAGTCGGAGGAGGATATGGCCCGGCCATGACCGACCCGAAGCAGCCCATCACCCGCCGTGACGCGACGCTCGCCGTGGCGGGGCTCGCGGGCGCCGCGGCCGTGGGTGGAGCCATCGCCTCGACCCCGAAAGAGAGCGCAGCCATGTCTCAGAGCTCCAACCGACTGCCCGTCGTGTACCTGCCTCATGGCGGCGGTCCGTGGCCGTTCATCGAGTCCGGGGTGGGCCCGAAGGATCAAGAGAACCGGCTGCGCGCGTACCTCGAGCGCCTCTCGTCGGTGCCCAAGACGACGCCGAAGGCGCTGCTCGTCATCTCGGCGCACTGGGAAGCGGTGGTGCCCACGGTGATGACCCACCCGCGGCCGCCGATGCTCTACGACTACTCCGGGTTTCCGCCCGAGTCGTACCAGGTGCAGTGGCCCGCGCCGGGCGCGCCCGAGTTGGCCAGGCGGGTGCGGGCGCTCCTCGAGGCCTCGGGCATCGCGTCGGCTGAAGACCCCTCGCGCGGGTTCGACCACGGCACCTTCGTGCCCCTCAAGCTGGCGTGGCCGAACGCCGACGTGAAGGCGCTGCAGCTGTCGCTGAAGAAGGGGCTCGACCCCGCCGAGCACCTCGCCATCGGCCGCGCGCTGGCGCCGCTGCGCGACGAGGGCGTCTTCATCGTCGGGAGCGGGCTCTCGTTTCACAACCTGCGCGCGTTCTTCAACGGCGGCGGCGCGGCGGTGGCCGAGGCCTTCGACGGGTGGCTGCACGAGTCGATGACGCTGCCGGCGGCCGAGCGAAACGCGCGGTTGATCGACTGGGCGAGGGCGCCTGGCGCGCGGGGCGCGCACCCGCGGGAGGAGCACCTGCTGCCGTTGATGGTGGTCGCTGGCGCGGCGCTCGAAGACCCGGTCTCGATTCCGTACGCCGACCTCTACGCCGACGTCCGCGTGTCGGCGTTTCACTTCGGCTGACGCAACCCGCTGAAAACGCACGCCCAACGCGAGCGCCGGTTAACACTTTCTCCAGATGGCGCATCCTCTGGGCTCCGTGCCCGCGGCCGTCGAAGCGTCGTCGTCGTCTGCTCCGGCGTCGAGCCGGGCGAAGCCGGTGTGGCTGCCGTGGGTGGCGGGCGCGCGGCGCAGTGAGCGTGACGCCTTCGGCAAGCTGCACCAGCACTTCGCGCGGTTGGTGCACGCGGTCATCATCACGCGCGTGCCGGCGTCAGACGCGGCCGACCTCACCCAGGATGTGTTCGTGCAGATGCTCTCGAAGCTGCCGGGCCTGCAAGACGATCAAGCCTTCCCTGCGTGGCTGCTCGAGATCGCCCGCAACCGGGCCGCGCGGTTCTTGCGAGATCGGCCGCGCACCGCGCCGCTGGAAGACGTCGATGAAGCCGAGGCGCCCGATCGCTCTGGCTGGCCCGACGCGAAGAAGGTGTTGCTGGCGCTCCAGACGATGCCCGAGGCGTACGCCGAGACGCTGGCGATGCGGCTCATCGAAGGGCTGAGCGGCCCCGACATCGCCGAGCGCACGGGGCTGACGTCGGGCTCGGTGCGGGTGAACCTGCACCGCGGCATGGCGATGCTGCGCGAGAAGCTGGGCCTCTCACCAAAGGAGGGCGACGAATGAGTGATCCGCTCTTCGATGGCCCGGGCGATGATCCCGAACTCGACGCGCTCGAGCGCGAGCTCTCGGGCTACCGCTTCGATCAACCTCCGCCCGAGCTCCCCTCGCGCCGCGCCGAGCACAAGCCGTCGAGGCGTGAGGCTCCGTCGCCCGACGTTCACCCGGGCGCGATGCGAATGGGCGCCGCGAGCTTCTCGCTGCGAGGCAAGGCGCCGCTGTTCGTGTCGCTGGCGCTCGGGCTGTTGGCTGGCGTCATCTCGTACTCGGCGGTGAAGAAGAAGGAACTCGACGTTCGCAAGGGCTGGAACCTGGTGCCGGTGGTGGTGGCAGCGGTCGACGTGTCCGAAGGCACGGTGGTGACGATGGAGATGATCAGCCAGCGCTCCATTCCCGAGCAGTTCGTCACCTCGTCGGTGGTGAAGCCTGACTCGGCCTCGTACATCGTGAACCAGAAGGTGCTGGTGCCGCTGCAGGCCGGCGACGCGCTGCTGTGGAGCCAGTTCGAGACGACCAAAGCCGCGGAGCGTCTGTCCACCAAGGTGCAGAAGAAGGCCCGCGCGGTGACCATCGAGACCAAGGGCGCGCAGTCGGTCGGCGGCTGGGTGCGGCCGAACGATCACGTCGACATCATCGGCACCTTCAAGGACCCCGCGACCGGCGAACAGGTGGCGGTGACGCTGATGCAGAACGTCATCGTGCTCGCCACCGGGAAGATCACCGGCACCACCAACATCAACCTCGTGCCCGAAGGGCAGCGCGAGTACGCGAACGTATCGCTGTTGTTGATCCCCGAAGAGGTCGAGATCGCCGTGCTGGCCCAGGAGCTCGGCGCCCTGACGCTCACCCTGCGCAACGAAGACGACATCGACGTGCTCGAGGACCGCGGGCGGGCCACCATCAACACCCTGCTGTCCGGGGAGCGCACGAAGGTGCTGCAGGCGAAGCGGTTCAACACCATTCAGGTGATCAAGGGCTCGTCATCGACCGAGACGAAGGGGTCGGAGTAGCCGTCGTCGGCCTGAGAATTGTCAAGGTACGGCCCGGGGCGGTTGTCCATGGTGCCGGCCTTCCCTTTCTCGAGGAGCTGCACCCGATGACGACGCTCGACCACCGAACCCTCTACCGCTTGCCCTGGACCGCGTCAGACAACGTGCTCTCGTGGCTCGAGCCGACCAACAAGTGCAACCTCGCGTGCGACGGCTGCTATCGGCAGAACGACGGCACCCACAAGACGCTGAGCGAGATTCAGGCCGACCTCGACACCTTCAGGAGGTGGCGCACCTACGACAGCGTGTCGATCGCGGGCGGTGACCCGCTGCTCCACCCCGACATCGTCGAGATCGTGCGCATGGTGGTGCGCGACGGCCACAAGCCGATCATCAACACCAACGGCCTGGCGCTCACCCGGCCGCTGCTCGAAGACCTCAAACGCGCGGGCCTGGTGGGGCTCACCTTTCACGTCGACTCGCACCAGGGCCGGCCGGGCCGGTGGAAGAAGAAGACCGAGCTCGAGCTCAACGAGCTTCGCCTCGAGTACGCCCAGCTGGTGGCGAGCGTCGGCGGGCTCTCGTGCGCCTTCAACGCCAC
Organism: Myxococcus sp.; assembly: GCA_014879945.1. Classification (GTDB taxonomy): domain Bacteria; phylum Myxococcota; class Myxococcia; order Myxococcales; family Myxococcaceae; genus Xiheimicrobium. Next base: position 19,236 of record JACSRE010000235.1, on the reverse strand, counting down.
CATCTACCAGGACACCGTCGAGTTCGTGCCCGACCTGGTGCAGTTCGCGGCCGACCACATCGACATCATCCACTCGATCATCTTCATCATGTACCGGGCGGCCATCACCGAGGGTGACTTCGACTTCTTCAGCGATGGCAAGCCGGTGAAGGCCACGCCGCTGGTGTACGCCGTCGACGAGGCCACCCAGCGCACTGATATCTCGGCGCCCGAGCTGGTGGGCGTGATCCAGCAGCGCTTCCCCGACTTCGCGCCCTCGGCGTACCTCGGTGGCACCGAGAAGCCCGACAGCTTCAAGTGGCTCTTCACCGGCCGCTTCGGGTTCCCCAAGAACGGCAAGGAGAGCAAGGTGATGGGCTACGTCGGCCCGCGCTTCATGGAGGTGGTGCAGAACACCCACCACGTCGTGAAGGGCACCTACCTGGCCTACGCCCCGCAGTGGACGCTCGAGGCCGGCCGCAGCGCGCTCGCGATGGGCGTGGTGGAGCCGGGCATGCGCACCATCGCCGCGAACTACGCCAGGCACCTGGTGCGCCACCCGCTCGACGCGCGCAAGAAGCTCCACTTCCAGTCGGTGATGATGATTCAGCCGATCGACCTGCTGCCCGATGGCCGTCAGAACATGTGCGACGGGTGCCCTGACGTCACCGCGCACGACGGGAAGATCGTGTGGAGCTGCCGCCTCGAGGAGTACCGCACCTACGGCAGCCTCATTCAGTCGGTGCCCAAGGCGCGCGGCTGCGGCGTCGCCTCGGCCTGCGGCAGCACCAACTGCGAGAGCAAGCACGGCGAGCACAAGCCAGAGAAGGTGGCCTGAGCTCGGGCGGCGTCAGCGGCCCAGGCGCCGCGCCAGCAGCAAGGCGTGGCGCTCCTTCGTGGCGGCGGTGATGGCGGCGGGGTCGGTGAAGAGCGCGTCGTCGAGGGCGCGCTGGCAGTGACACGGCGTGCTCCCCAGCTTCGCCACCGCCGGGAGCGCGGCGCGCACCAGCGAGAGGGCCGCCGTGGTGGCCCGCGCCATGTTCGATCGCAGCTCCTGCAGCAGCGCCTCGCGGCCCCCGTCGTGGGGGCGCCAGCAGTCGTAGTCGGTGGGCAGGCTGATGGCCGCGTAACAGAGCTCGGCTTCACGGGCCAGGCGCGCCTCGGGCTGCACCGTCATGCCGATGAGGTGGGCCCCCTGCGCGCGGTGCAGATCGCTCTCGGCGCGGGTCGAGAACGCCGGGCCCTCCATCACCATGTAGGTGCCGCGCGGGTGCACCGTGGTGCCCGACAAGGTGGTGCTGGCCTGCTGCAGCACGCCGCGGAGCGTGTCGCAGAACGGGTGCGAGAACTCCACGTGCACCGCGAGGTCTTCGAAGAAGGTGCCGACGCGCCGGTGGGTCTTGTCGATGGTCTGATCAGGCAACACCAGCTCGCCGGGGTGAATCTCTTCGCGCAGGCTGCCCACCGCGGTGGTGGCCAGCACGCGCGTGACGCCCAGCTTCTTCAGCGCCCAGATGTTCGCGCGGTAGTTCACCGCCGAGGGCGGAGTGGTGTGCCCGAGGCCATGGCGCGGCAGGAGCGCGACCTCGATGCCCTCGACCGTCGCCACCGCGATGGGCGCCGAGGGCGGGCCGTACGGTGTCTCGACGGTCGTCGCGCGCCCACCGAGGGCGCCGAGGGCCTGGCCGAGTGAGGTGCCTCCGATGATTCCGATCATGTGCGTGGCTCCGGGTTCAGTAGCGAAGCAGCGCTTCGACGCGCCCCTGCAGGTGACGACGGCCCTCGAGCCCCGCGAGCTCGACGACGAAGGCAGAGCCCACCACGTCGGCCCCGGTCTCGCGCAGCAGGTGCTCGGCCGCCGCGGCGGTGCCGCCGGTCGCGAGGAGATCGTCGACGATGATCACCCGGTCTTTCGGGCCCACCGTGTCAGCGTGGACCTCGAGCACCCCCTCGCCGTACTCCAGCTGGTACGCGCGACGGAGGGTGCGGTGCGGCAGCTTGCCGGCCTTGCGCACGAGCGAGACGCCGAGGTTCAGCTCCTGCGCCATCGGCACCCCGAACAAGAACCCGCGCGACTCGACCGCCGCGATGCGCGTCAGCCCCGCCTCTCTCCACGGCGCCACCATCGCGCTGATCAGCTCGCGGAAGAGCGCGGGCTGCTCGAGCACCGGCGTGAGATCGCGAAAGAGAATTCCCTTTCGCGGAAAGTCGGGGACGTCACGAATGCACTCTCTGAGTCGATTGACGACGGTCATGTGTTCTCTCTGTGTTGTGAAACCGCGCGCGACTCTACGCCGAGTGCAGTCATTGGGTGCGCTATGTGTTCGCGCATGCCGTGTGAAGGTTGCCCGAAACGTCTCGATGGTCGCTGTAACGGTCTGGGAGGCTGCAAGGAGCGCGAGGTCGACCCGCTCCGCGTGCACCTCGTGCAGGCCTGTCGCCTGCTCTACGAGCGCGGGTTGATCGCGGGCTTCGACGGCAACGCGTCGGCGCGCACGAAGCACGGCACGGTGCTGGTGACGCCCGCCGGGGTGCACAAGGGGCTGATGAACCCCGACGACGTCGTCGAGCTCGACCTGCAGGGGAGGTCGCTCGACGGCCGGGCCCCCACCACCGAGGTGAGCATGCACCTTGGGGTGCTCCAGCGACGACCCGACGTGACGGCGGTGGTGCACTCGCACGCGCCGACCGCGGTCGCGATGTCCCTGTTGAGGAACGTGTCGCTCAACGGCGTGCTGCCCGAGCTGGCCATCGCGCTGGGCGAGGTGAAGACCGTGCCCTACGCGCGGCCCGGCACCGAGACGCTCGCCGAGAAGGTGGCCCAGGCGCTCGCGCAGTCGAACGCCGTCGTCATCGAGCGGCACGGCACCGTGGCCGTCGGCGCCACCATCAGCGAGGCCCTGGCCCGCACCGAGATGATCGAGCACGCCGCGCGCGTGTTGTGGACGGCGCACGCGCTCCAGCGACCCCAGCGGCTCGACGAGGCCGAGCTGCGCGCCCTGATGAGGAGAACATGATGACGACCGTCGAGCCCCTTCAGTGGCGAGGTGACGCTGCATCCGGAGCGCTGTGGCTCCTCGACCAGGCGGCGCTGCCGCACGAGGAGCGCTGGGTCGAGTGCCGTGACGCGCTCGAGGTCGCCGCCCGCATCAAGGACATGACCGTGCGGGGCGCGCCGGCCATCGGCATCGCCGCCGCCTACGGGGTGGTGCTCGCCTCGCGCGCGCGTGCGACGCGAGACGAGGGGCTGCGCGCGCTCGCCACCTCTCGGCCCACCGCGGTCAACCTCTTCTGGGCGCTCGAGGCGCTCGGGCCGCTCGTCGCCGACGGCCCCGAGGCGTGCCTCGCGCGCGCCACGCAGCTGCACCGCGACGACGTCGCGCAGAACCGGAAGATGGGGGCCATCGGCGCCAACCGCCTGGCCGACGGCATGAACGTGCTGACCCACTGCAACGCCGGCGCGCTCGCCACCGGCGGCTACGGCACGGCCCTGGGCGTCATCTACGCGGCGGTGGAGCAGGGCAAGCGCCTCCACGTGTGGGTCGACGAGACGAGGCCGCGGCTCCAGGGCGCGCGGCTGACGGCGTGGGAGCTGACCCGCGCCGGCATTCCCTGCACGCTCATCTGCGACAACATGGCCGCGTCGTTGATGCGGGCCGGGCGAATCGACGCGTGCGTCACCGGCGCCGACCGGATCACCGCCACCGGCGACACCGCGAACAAGATCGGCACCTACGGCGTCGCCGTCTCGGCGCGCCACCACGGGCTGCCCTTCTACGTCGCGGCGCCGCGCTCCACCTTCGACCTGGGCCTGCGCTCCGGCGACGACATTCCCATCGAGGAGCGGGCCCAGGCCGAGGTGACCGACGACCGGCAGGGCCGCCTCGCCGCGCCCGGCATCGTCGCCTTCAACCCGTCGTTCGACGTCACGCCCGCCGCGCTGATCACCGCCCTCTTCACCGAGCGCGGCGAGATCAGCCCCGTCACCGCCGAGCGCATCGGCCAGGTGCTCTCGTGAGGCGGCCCCGGCTCAAGCTCATCACCATTCCCTGGGAGCTCGAGGTGCCCACCCTGGGGCTGGCCTCGCTGGCGGCGGTGACGCCGCCCGACTTCGACATCGCCATCGTCGATCTGCTGCGCGAGCGGCTCCACCTCGACGAAGAGGTCGATCTCGTCGGCATCACCGCGTCCACGCCGCGCATCACCGCGGCCTACGCGCTGGCCGATCTCTACCGCGCGCGCGGCGCCACCGTCGTGCTTGGAGGGCACCACGCCACCGCGATGCCCAGAGAGGCGCTGGAGCACGCCGACGCCGTGGTGTGTGGTGAGGGCGAAGTGTCGTGGCGCCGCCTGTGTGACGACTTCCTCGTGGCGAAGTCGCGCGTCCATGGCGTGTACCGCGACCCGCCGCCCGACCTCGGTACCCTGCCGCAGCCGCGCCTCGACCTGATGCACCTCGAGCGCTACGGGCGCTTCTACTTCCCCCTCATCGCCAGCCGCGGCTGCCCCGAGGTGTGCACCTTCTGCTTCGCCAAGCGCATGACGGTCGGCTACCGCACCTACCCCATCGCCCACGTGCTGGAGCAGGTGCGGCGCCGGCCGAAGTCGATGCTGTCCTGCTACTTCGTCGACGACAACCTGCCGGCCGACCCCGACTACTCGCGCGAACTCTTCGCGGCCCTGGCGAAGACCGACGTGCGCTTCGGCATGCAGGCCCGCAACGAGTTCTCGCAAGACGTGACGAACCTGGAGCAGGCGCGGGCCGCCGGCTGTGTGTTGATCAGCTCGGGCTACGAGTCGGTGAACCAGTCGACGCTCGAGGGCACCTCGAAGCGCGCCGACGTGCGCGACTACCGCGAGGTGATCGCCAACATCTTCCGTGTGGGCATGCTCCCCTCGGGCAACTGGATGTTCGGCTTCGACTGGGACACGCCCGACATCTTCCAGCGCACCCTCGACTTCCTCGACTCCACCGACATGATGCACTGCAGCTTCACCACCGAGATCCCGTTCCCCGGCACCTCGGCCTTCCGCAAGTACGAGCGCGAAGGGCGGCTGCTCACCGTCAACTACGACGACTACGTCGGCAAGGACGGGGTGGTGGTGCGGCCGAAGCAGATGTCGCCCGAGCAGCTCCGCGACGGCGTGCGCTGGCTGGCGCGGGAGTACTACTCGCTGGCGCGCTCCGTGCGTCGGAGCCGAAAGGGCTTCGCCAACCACAAGCTCCCCAGCCTCGGCGGGCCGCTGCTGAAGGGGCCTGCGTACCTCGGCCTCAACGCCTTCCAGTGGTGGCAGTGGCACTACCGCATGGTGCCGTCGCTCCAGTGGCTCTATCGGCGCCTGGTGTCGGTGAACAAGTACCGGTTCTTCTCCGACCTCTTTCGCGGCACCAACTTCTGGGCGAGCCAGGCCCCCGAGGTGGGCGGGCCGGCGCACCACAGCGACTGGGCGTTCTTCTCGAAGCAGGGCTTCAAGCGCGGCCGACAGTTCCCGCTCGTGGAGGCGACCGAGGTGCGCGCGCCGCGGGCCTGAGCGTCACCGCGCGCCGCGCGCGACGTCGTCGAGCCCTTCGACGTCGAGCACCTCGACGCGGTCGTCGCCGATCAGCCCCTCGTCGGCCAGCGCCTTGAGGCACCGCGACATCGTCTCGGGGCGAATGCCCAGGAGCGTGGCGACGTGGCGCTTGGAGAACGCGGTTCGCTGCCCCGGCCGGAGCACCCCGGCGTAGGCGGCGATGAAGCGGGCCACCCGCGTTCGCGCCGGGCCCGAGCGCAGGTTGGCGTCGCGGCAGGTGCTGTCGAGCTCGTCGAGCACCACGCCCAGCAGCGCGCTCGCCGGGTGCGCGCCGCCGTCGAGCTCGGTCTCGCGCGAGAGCACGCTCGTGGCCGCCGTACACACCACGGCGTCTGAGAGCGCGGTGACAGTGAAGCGCGCCGGTTGATCGCGCATGCCCTCGAGGCCGATCAACGCGCGAGGCCCGCGCACGCTGGCCAGCACCTCGAGGCCCGCCGCGTCGGTGGCGCTGAGCGCGAGCAGGCCCTGCTTCACGAAGCCCACCTCCTCGGGGACCTCACCCTGGAACGAGAGCAGCGCGCCGGCCTGCACCTGTCGGGGAGAGAAGAGGCACGTGCCTGACGCGCCGAGCGCGCAGGTGGAACAGGACTCGATGGGGCTCGCGTACACACCGTCTGCGTAGCACGCGCGCTTCCCCCGCCGCCGCTGCCCGCGAGGGTGGGGTGACCGCGATCAAGCCATCGGTCAGTCGGCGGTGGCGCGCTGGTACGCGGGCCGGGCGGCGATGCGCTCGGCGAAGGCCCGCGCCGCGGGGAGCGTCGAGAGCAGCTCGAGGCGCTGGGCCCACACCAGCAGCGCGCCGACGATCAGATCGGCGACGGTGAACGACGCGCCGACCAACCACTCGCGCCCGGTCAGCGCCGCGTCGAGGGCGGCGAGGGGAGCGGCGAGCTTCTCGCGCAGGTGCGCCGCGCGCCCCTCGTCGGGGCTGGGCTTGTGACGCTCGCCCGAGTAGCGCCCCAACAACCCCTCGAGCTCGGTGACGCCGAAGAAGAGCCACTGGTGCACCAGCGCCCGGGCCCGCGTGCCGTCGGGAGGCAGGAGCGCCGTGTTCGCGGCGAGGTGCAGGCAGATGGCGACCGACTCGAAGAGGAACCCGTCGGCGGTCTCGAGCACGGGCACGTGACCGAGCGGGTGTCTGGCGAGGTGCTCGGGGCGGCGGGTCTCTTTCGCCGCCGCGTCCAGCCGCGCCAGGCGGTAGGGGAGCCCGAGCTCCTCCAGCATCCACCGGGCGCGCGTCGCCCGGCTGCGAGGCACATAGTAGAGCGTCGGCGCCGTCGAGGTCATGGCGGGCAGCCTCTGCGCTCCGCAGGCGGCCTGCCGCGACATTGATCAAGGCATCGAGCCCCGAGTCCGCGTGTGGTGCTGCGAGGTTTCCGGGAGCACGCAATGCGGTTGAGCCGGCGTCATGCGGTCGTGGGGGGCTTCGCGGTCGGCCTCGGCGCTTGCAAGAGGGCCCGGGCGGAAGGGCCGCTCTCGGTCGGGGTCTCGTTGCTGCGCATCAGCCAGCCCGTCTTCCTGGCGGTGGAGCGCGGCCTCTTCGCCAGCCGCGGGCTCGAGGTGACGCTGGCGCGGTTCGACACGGCCCAGCCGCTGGCCGACGAGCTGGGCGCCGGCCGCCTCGACGCCGCGGGGTTCATCGCCTTCCCCATCCTGTTCGAGCGGCAGGGGCCCGCGCTCCCGGTTCGGGTCGCCACCGCCGTCGTCGAAGACGTGGAGCACCCGATCTCGGCGCTGCTGGCGCCCGCCGCGCGGCCGCTGCGCTCGGTGCAGGAGCTCAGGGGGAAGCGGGTCGGCGTGTTGCCCACGCTCGCGTACCGTCGGTGGCTCGAGGCCGTGCTGCGCGCCGAGGGGCTCGCGCTGGACGAGGTGACGGTGGTGCCCATCGCGCCGGCGCTCGAGGTCGACGCGCTGGCGTCGGGCGGCGTCGACGCGCTCTTCACGGGAGACCCGATGGCCGCGGCGGCGGTCGCGCGCGGCGTCGGCGTGCCCCTGGGGCCGCTCGCGCCGGTGCCCCGCGCGCTGGGTCAGCCGCTCGTCTTCGGCGGGTTCGCCCTCACCGAGGCGCTGGTGCGTGAGCGGCCGGGAGCCGCCAGCGCGCTGGTCCTGGCGCTCGACGAGGCCATCGCCCTCATCAGCGCCGACGCGGCCGCGGGGCGCGAGGCGATGCGCGCGTGGCTGCGGGCGCCCGAGCGGCCCTTCGTCGATCGGTACCCGCCGACGAAGTACCTGACCGCGGCGGCGGCAGCGCGCGAGGCGCCCGCCGACGTTCCCCCCGGGGCGTGGTACCGCCCGTGACGCTCGGCAGGCTGCTGCGCGCGACGGTGCGGCGGGGCCACTCGGTGGTGCTGGACGGCGTGAGCCTCGAGCCCTCTCCCGGTGAGCGGCTGGCCGTCGTGGGCGGCAACGGCGCAGGGAAGACCACGCTCCTGCGGCTGCTGCTCGGCCTCGAGCGGGCTTGCGACGGCGTCGTGCAGGTCGCGCCCTCGGGCTGCGGCTACGTGCCCCAGTCGGTGGAAGACAGCCTGTTCCCGTGGCGCTCGGTGCTGAGCAACGTCGCGATGCCGGCGCGGCTGGCCCGCTGCGCTGACGCCGACGCGCGCGCGGCCTCGCTGCTGGAGCTCATCGCGCCCACCATCGACCCACGCCGCTCGGCGAGCCGGCTCTCGGGTGGCGAGCGGCAGTTGGTGGCCATCGCGCGCGCGCTCACCGCGCCCGGGCCGATGGTGCTGGCCGACGAGCCGTTCTCGGCGCTGTCTCCTTCGGCGCGCGACCGGGTCCGTCGCGTGCTGGACCAGCAGCTGGGGCGCCGGGCGCTGGTGCTCGTCACGCACGACCGCGCAGACGTGACCGCCCTCGGGGCGCGCGCGCTCGAGCTCACCGGTGGCCACCTGGAGGCGGCGTGAGCTCCGCGGCCTCGAGGGAGGAGCGCGAAGCGCTGGTGGACGTCGCCGTGCCGGCGCCGAGGCCTGGCGCGCTGGCCCTGGGGGCCGTGTGGCTCGGCGTCGCGGCGGCGTGGGTGGGCGTGGCGCACCTGGTGGTCGGCGGGCGCCCGTTGATCACCGGCCCGGTGGAGACGGCGCGGGCCTTCGTCGAGGCCGGGCCCGCGCTGTGGGTCGATCTCGCGGCCACCCTCGCGCGCGCGCTGGCGGGCCTCGGCCTCGGGTTCGTCGCGGGCGTGGCGCTCGGGCTGGTCACGGGCGGGCTGGCGCGGCTGACGAAGGCGGCCGACGGCGTGCTCGACTTCGCGCGCAGCGTGCCGCCGGTGTTGGTGCTGCCGCTGTTCCTGCTCACGCTCGGCTACTCCGACGCGGCGCGGGTGCTGACGGTCGCGACCGGGGTCTCGGTGATCGTCGCGGCGGGCGTCTCGACGGCGATGCAGGCGAAGGCCTCGGGGCGCCGCGAGCAGCTGCGCCTGGCGGGCGCCTCGTGGTGGCAGGTATTGCGGTGGACCCAGCCGTTCGAGGCGTTGCCCCCGCTCCTGGTCTCGACGCGCGTGGCGGCGGCGATGGCGATCGTCATCGCGACCGTGACCGAGCTGGTGGCCCCGGCGGCCAGCGGCATCGGGGTGAGGGTCATCGGCGCGCAGATCGCAGGCAACACGGGTGAGCTGACCGCCTGCCTCCTGGCGATCGGCCTCGCCGGCTGGCTCGTCGGTTGGCCGCTCACCCGCCTCCACCGTCGGCTGCGCGGAGCCTGAGGGGTGGGCCCGGTCTCTGCAACGCTCCGCTTCGACCGCTGGCCTTCGAGTGGCCTGGGGCTCGACGCAGGCTCGACGACGCTCAAGGTGGTCGCGGTGGACGGCGGGAGCATCGTCTTCGACGCCTACCGCAGGCACCGCGGCGACCTGCGCGGGGCGGCGAGCGCGCTGCTGGCCGAGGCGCGCGCGGCGACGGGCCTGCGCGAGCTCGCGGTGACGGGCTCGGCGGGGCGTGCCCTCGCCTCGTCGATCGGCGGCACCTTCGTGCACGAGGTGGTGGCCATCGCCGCCGCCACGCGCGCCGTCACGCCCTCCGTCCGCACCGTCGTCGAGCTGGGCGGGCAGGACGCGAAGCTCCTGGTGCTGGAGCAGGGCGGGGCGGTCTCGACGGAGTGGAACGAGCGCTGCGCGGCTGGCACCGGGGTGGTGATCGATCGCATCGCGCACCGATTGGGCTTCGCCCCGGGCGAGCTGGCCGAGCTGTCGGTCGAGCCGGGGCCGCTGCCGGTGGTGTCGTCGCGGTGCGGGGTGTTCGCCGAGAGCGACGTCATCGCCCTCATCAAGGCGGGAACGCCGAGGGCGCGCGCGATGGCGGCCCTGTTCGACGCCGTCGTGAGGCAGTCGCTGGTGAGCCTGGGGCGTGGTCGTTCGCTCGAGGGCCCGGTCTTCCTCCTGGGCGGGCCGCACGCCTTCATTCCGGCCCTGGCCGCGGCGTGGCGCCCGCACCTGGAGGCGCACTGGGGCTCGCGCGCCCTGGCTCCCGGGGCCGTCGTGGTGCCGGCCGACGCGCAGCTCTTCGCGGCGCTGGGCGCGGTCGCGTCGCTCGAGGCGGCCGCCCGCCTCGAGGGTGCGCTCGGTCGGCGGGGTGGTCGGCTTCGGGCGCGCCCGCTCGAGCAGGCAATGGCGCGGGACGCTGCACCGCACGGCCTGGCATCGCCTGACGCGGGTGGCTCGTCGTTCACCGACGCGAGGGACGTGTGCGCGGTGTCGGGGCCGCACCTGATCGAGCCCGAGCTGAACGCGCCCGCGCGCCTCTGGACGGATGCAGGTGCTCCGTCGCGCGAGGGAGCGCCCCTGGCGGCGCACACCATCGAGGCCGAGCGGAACGCGCCCGCGTGGCCTCAATCGGACGAGACTGCTTCGAGGCGTGGCTCGCTCCACGCCGGTGGGGCTCGCGCCTGCCCAGCCCGGTGGCCGCAGCGTATCGAGGCCGAGCCGCTGGCCTCCGCAGGCCTCGCCGCGCCTGTGCCCAACGCGGCGTGCGCTGGAGCGCGAGCGCAGACTGGCCCCGCTGCGCAGCCTGTCGGAGCGCGACCTGTCTCTGGGCGCTTCGTCGTGGCTGAAACGGCGCCTGCCGGAGCGCGGTGGCCGGCTGACGGCCTCGTCGAGCCCCATTCGGTGTCCGCTGGAGCGCGACCCACGCGTGGGCCGCTCGTCAGCTCCGACGCGGTGGCGGCTGAGGCACGACCGCGGCTCGACGGTGTTGGCCCGCTTCATCACCTGGTGGGCGACGCTGCCGGGCTCGACGCGCGCGCTGACCGGGCGCGATGGCCGCCCGGCGTCTTCGTTGGGCTCGACGCGGGCTCGACCTCGGTGAAGGCCGTCGCGCTCGACGCGGGGGGGGCCGTGCTGGCCCAGGCCTACGCGCGCGCCGGCGGCAACGCCTTCACCGACGCGGCGGCGGTGCTCTCACAGCTCGGGCTGCGCCTCGGTAGCGCCGAGGTGCGCGGCCTGGGCATCACCGGCTACGCGGCCCACCTCCTGGGGCCGGTGCTGGGCGCCGACGTCGCCGTCGTCGAGACGCTCGCGCACGCCCGCGCCGCGCGGTGGTTCGTGCCCGACGCCGAGGTGGTGTGTGACGTCGGGGGGCAGGACATCAAGGTGCTCTGCCTCTCCGGCGCCGAGGTGCGCAGCTTCTACCTCTCGCAGCAGTGCGCGGCCGGCAACGGCGCCCTGCTCGAGTCGACCGCCGAGGCCCTGGGCGTGCCGCTCGACCGGGTGGCCAGGGTGACCGCAAGCGCGCGCCGCGCCCCGCGGTTCTCAGCCGGGTGCGCCGTCTTCCTCGACACCGAGCGCGTGACGGCCCAGCGCGACGGCTGGACCGCCGCCGAGGTGCTCGCTGGCATGACGGCGGTGCTGCCCCGCAACATCTGGGAGCACGTCGTCGCAGCGCCCTCGCTCGCGCAGCTCGGCGACGTCTTCGTGCTCAGCGGCGGCGTGCAGCGGAACGCCGCCGCGGTGCGCGCGCAGGTCGAGTACCTCACCGAGCGGCACCCGCGCGCCCGCGTCGTCGTCCACCCCTGGCCTGGAGAAGCCGGCGCCATCGGCGCAGCGCACTTCGCCCTCGACACGGCCCGCGCGGGGCCCAGCGCCTTCGTGGGCTTCGCCCAGCTGCCGCGCCTCGACGTGTCCACACAGGCCGGCGAGCAGACGCGCTGCCGTCGGTGCCCCAGCCGCTGCGCGCGCACGCTGGTGTCGGCGCGCCTGGGCGAGGAGCTCCAGCAGGTCGTCACCGGAAACGGGTGCGAGGTCGGTGGCGTGCTCGAGTCCGCCGCCGTGGCGAAGGGCGCGCGCGGCGTCAACCTGGTGCGGCACGAGGCGACGCGCTTGTTCCGTCGGCACCGCCCGGTGAAGGTCGTCTCCGACGTGGGCCGGGGCTGGCGCGTGGGCCTTCCGCGCGTGCTGGCGCAGTACCGGGCCGCGCCGCTGTTCTCGCACTACCTCGAGGCCCTCGGTGTTCCCCGGGAGCACCTCGTCGTCAGCGGCCTCACCACCGAGGCGTCATGGCGGCAGCACGCCGGCCGGGGCACGGCCGAGGCCTGCTTCCCCGCGCGCGTCGCCCAGGCGCACGTCGCCGAGCTGTTGGCCAACCGGCACCGCCAGCCCTTCGAGCTGCTGTTCTTCCCTGCGGTGACGCACGCGGTGACGTCGGTGACCGGCTGCGTGGACACCGCCTCGTGCCCGGTGGTGGCCGGGGCGCCGCTCCTCACCCGGGCTGCGTTCGAGGCCGACGCCGACGGGTGGCTGCGCGAGGGCGTGCGGCTGGTGGCGCCCACCCTGGTGCTCTCACGGCGCCGCGAGCTCAGCGCCGGGTTGTTCGAGGCCATGCAGGCGGTCGCGCCCTCGCTCGACCTGGCCACCCACGAGGCCGCGTTGACCGAGGGCATCGCCGGCCAGCGCGCCTGGGACGAGCAGCTCGAGGCCCTGGGCACCGCGGCGTTGCTCGAGGCCCGGCGTACCGGGCGCTGCGCGGTGTTGGTGATCGGCAGGCCGTACCACGTGGACCCGGGGCTCCAGCACGAGCTGTCGAGCGAGCTCGCCGCGCGTGGCCGCACCTCGCTGTCGCTGCGCGCGCTGCCGCACACCCCGGCGCGGCTCGCCCAGGCCGGATGCGCGTCGCCGTACCACCTGGCCGACGTCGGCCACCTGACGAACTCGGGCGACGGGGAGCGGCTGGCGGCGGCGCGGCTGGCGGGCGCGTTTCCCTGGCTCGTCGCCATCGAGCTCTCGAGCTTCAAGTGCGGGCAGGACGCTTCGCTGTACGCAGAGGTCGCGAGCGCCGCGCGGGGCCCCTACGACAAGCCGTTCCTCACGCTCCATGACCTCGATGAGACGCGCCCGGTGTCGTCGCTGCGGCTTCGGCTCGAGACCTTCCTCGACGCGGTCGGGCGCTGGGAGCAGCGGGCCCGGGCGGAGCGATGGTGAAGACGCTGCTCGTCGGGGGGCTCGGCCGGTCGCGGGACGCGCTGCTGTGCGCTGCGCTGCGGGGCGCCGGCGTCGCCGTGCGCCAGCTCCCAGCGCCGTCCGACGCGGGGCTGCGTCGCGCGCGCGCCTTCGGCAACCACGGCCAGTGCAGCCCGGCCCACTACGCGGTCGGCGCGGTGCTCGAGGCGGCCGAGGCGTCGGGCCTCTCAGGCGACACCTTCGCGCGAACGCACCGGTGGGTGACGGCGGGCTCCTGCGGGCCGTGTCGGTTGGCCGCGTTCCCGCTCGAGTGGGCGAAGGTGCTCGGGGCCCAGGGCCTGAGCGGGCTGGAGCTCGAGCTGATCGACCAACGCGCCTTCCTCGCCGCCTTCGAGGCGCGGGCCCTCGGGAGGAGCCCGGGGCGGGTGGTGCTGGCTGCGCTGGTGGCCGGTGACGTCTTCTCGGCGCTGGAGCGCGCGCTGCGGCCGTGGGTCGCCGACGAGGCGAGCCTCGAGGCGGCGCTCGACCGCGGCCTCGTCGAGGTCGCGACGGCGCTCGAGCGGGGCGCCAGTGTGGTGGCTCCGCTGCGGACGCTCGGCGTGCGGGCGCGCGCCATCCCCGGAGACGCCGCGCGCGTCGTGCCGCGGGTGCTGCTCGTCGGCGAGCCGTGGTCGACGCTGGCCGAGGGCGACCCTTGCGACGACGTGGTGCGCAGGCTCGAGGCGGCCGGCGCCGAGGTCGAGGTGCCGCGCGTGGTGGAGTGGCTGCAGACGCAGGCGTGGCAGCGCTCGGTCGAGCCCTCGTGCGAGGCCGTCGAGCGGGCCGTCTGTCACCGCGCCATCAGGGGCCTCGCGGCGCTGTGGCGGCTCCTCGCGAGCGCGGCGGGCGTGTTCGAGCCCCTCGAGGCGCCGGCAGCCCTGGCGGCGCGCGCGACGCCCTTCTACCCGCCCTCCATCCGGGGCGGCAGCGCGCACCTCGAGGTGGCGAGGGCGCTGGGGGCGATGGAGCGCCGGGCCGTGCACCTGGTGCTCTCGGTGAAGCCGTTCGGGTGTCTGCCCTCGTCGGCGCTGTCCGACGGCGTGCTCGCGCCGCTCCTTCGACGCACCCCGGGTGCGCCAGCCTTCGCGGTGCTCGAGGCCAACGCGACCGGGCAGGCCACCGTCGACAGCAGGCTCGAGCTGGCGCTGGAGCGCGCGACCCTGGCGGCCGTCGAGGAGTTCGAGCACGCCTTCACCGCGAGCGGGCTGACCCTGGCCGAGGCGCGGAGCATGCTGTCTCCGTGGCCACACGGGCTCGAGGGGCCTCGACGCTATGCGTGCAGCGCCGCCGAGCGTCTCGCGCGCGCGACGGCCGTTTCGGGCGAGGACCGAACCCGGTAGAGGCTCGTTCATGGAGCACCCCGCCCGCGCCTGGACCGGACACCCGCTGTGGTTGGTCGGCTTCCGGCCCTTCTTCCCGCTGGCGGCGCTGGCGGCCGCGACGCTGCCGGCGGCGTGGGTCTTCATCTACACGGGCCTCCTCTCTGCGCCGACGGCGCTGCCGCCGCTGCACTGGCACGCCTACGAGCTCTTCTTCGGCTTTGGCTTCACGGTGCTCGCGGGCTTCCTGCTGACGGCCACCAAGAACTGGACCCACTCGCGCGGCGCCTACGGGCCGGTGCTCCAGCTGCTGGTGGGCGCGTGGCTCGTCGAGCGGCTGGGGCTCTGGTTCAGCGCGCACCTGCCCACGGCCCTCTTCCTTGGCTCCCAGCTGCTCTTCACCGCGCTCCTGGTGGGCGTGGTGAGTCGAACGCTGGTGAAGGGCCGCTCGGTTGACACCTTTCGCGACAACCCCATCTTCGTGGTGGTGATGCCGCTGTTCGTCGCGGCGAGGGTGTTGATGCTCGACGCCGGGCACTTCGCCACCGGGCGCGACCTCACGGTGGCGCTCTTCAGGGTGATGTTCGTGGTGATGCTCGAGCGCACGGTGCCGCAGTTCCTCAAGGGCGCGTGGAAGGTCGAGGTGCCTCGGGTCGCGGCCGTCGATCACGCGCTCAAGGGGCTGGCGCTGCTGCTGCTGGCGGGGCCGTGGCTCCCGACGCTGGTGCGCCAGGGCGCTGCCGGGCTGCTCGCGGTGTTGATGGTGGGTCGCTTCGCCTCGTGGGCCCTGCTGAAGGCGCTGCGGCGGTTGGAGCTCGCGGTGATGGTGCTCGGCGGGGTCGCGCTCTCGGTGCACGCGGTGCTCGAGGCGTTCGCGGTGACCTGGCTGCTCTCGGGCGCGCTGCACGTCTTCACCATGGGCACCATGGGCCTCATCATTCCCGGCATGCTGCTGCGCATCGCGAAGGGGCACACCGGGCGGCCGGTGGCGTTCGAGGCGATCGATCGGTTCGCCTTGTGGCTGGCGGTGGTCGCGTTCGTGACGCGCGTGGTGGCGGTGCCCCTGTGGCCGGCGCTGCTGGTGCCCTGGCTGTGGGCGTCGGCGCTCGCGTGGACGGTGGCGTTCGGGCTGGTCTTCGTACGCATCACGCCGCTGCTGCTGGCGGAGCGCGTCGACGGTCGCGAACACTGAGCCGCTTCAGTTCACGAGGTTCGGCATCACGAAGTAGAGGTCGACGTCGCGCTCACACTCGACGCAGCGGCCGCGCGCGACCCGCAGGCCCAGCCGGGGCGTCTCACCCAGTGACAGCACCCGGCCTCCGCACTGGCAGCGCACCGCGGCGATGGCCTGGTCCATCTGCTTGCCCGACCGCAAGACGATGGGGTTGTCGGCCGACGAGCCCGGGGTGCTCCGCCAGTGACGAGCGGCGCTGCGTGACGCGACGAAGCGCTTGAGCTTGCGCCCGGTCCACACCGCGAGGGCCACCAGGAGCGCGAGCAGCAGCAGATCCACCCCGCGTTCATCGCGAGGTCGGCGCCCGTTCGCAAGTCCTCGGCTTCCTTCACGTCGGCAGGGCCTCGCTAACGCCCTGCGCGCCGCTGGCTCCTGTTCCTCGAAGGCCACCCGGGAGCCGCCCACATGCTCAAAGGAAAGACCCCTCTCTTCGTCGCGTTGGTGCTCGGCCTCATCGCGGGGGTGATCGCCTACTCGGCAGTGAAGAAGAAGGAGCTGGACGTGCGCAAGGGCTGGAACCTGGTGCCCGTGGTGGTGGCGGCGGTGGACCTGAGCGAAGGGAGCGTGGTGACGATGGAGATGATCAGCCAGCGCTCGATTCCCGAGCAGTTCGTCACCTCGTCGATCGTCAAGCCCGACTCGGCCTCGTACATCGTCAACCAGAAGGTGCTGGTGCCGCTCCAGGCGGGCGACCCGTTGCTGTGGAGCCAGTTCGAGACCACGAAGGCGGCCGAGCGCCTCTCGACCAAGGTGCAGAAGAAGGCGCGCGCCATCACCATCGAGACCAAGGGCGCCCAGTCGGTGGGCGGGTGGGTGCGGCCCAACGATCACGTCGACATCATCGGCACCTTCAAGGACCCGGGCACCGGGGAGCAGGTGGCCGTCACCCTCATGCAGAACGTCATCGTGCTCGCGACCGGGAAGATCACCGGCACCACCAACATCAACCTCGTGCCCGACGGTCAGCGGGAGTACGCCAACGTCTCGCTGCTGGTGATCCCCGAAGAGGCCGAGATCCTCACCCTCGCGCAGGAGCTCGGCGCGCTGACGCTCTCGCTGCGCAACGAAGACGACATCGACGTCGGCACCGAGCGCACCCACCACACCACCATTCGTACGCTCTTCGACGGGGAGCGCATGGCGCTGGTGCAGAAGGAGCGCCTCAGCCGCATCGTCGTCATCCGCAACACCAGCGTGTCGCACGAGGACGGGCGATGATCGCCGTGCTGGTGGCGTTGCTCTCTTTGAGCTCGGCGCTGGCGGCGCTGTGGCCGCTGGTGCGCGCCGAGGGGCCGACGTTGGCCCTGGCGTTTCGCAGCGGCGCCACCGACGCCCCGGCTCCGGCCGCGACGAAGAGCTGCCGGCGAGTCCAGCGCCTCAAGGCGCCGCGGGGCCGCGTGACGCAGGGCTGCTCCTCGGCCCGACAGCGCCCCTGTCCTCGCCGCCGGGCGTGGTGACGCGCCCGGGCTCATGACTTCCCGAGCCGGGCGTGCTTTTGGGTGAGACCTGCCGCTTCGCCGCGCGTCTGCGGCCCGGAGGTCTCATGTTCCGTTGGTTCTCGATGGTCGCGCTCCTGTGGGCGTGCGCGTGCTCTGCGCCGACGATGAAGCGCTGCGGGCCGACGACGTGCTCCGGCTGTTGCACCCTGGAAGACACCTGCGCGCAGCTGAGCTCCTCGAGCGCGTGCGGCTCCGGCGGGCGAGAGTGCAAGCGCTGCGGGCCCACCGAGCAATTGGCGCCGATGACGTCGACCCGGTGCTCCAACAGCATCTCCACCACCGCGGCAGGTTCATTGCCCGCGACGGTGCGGCCATCCTCAGCGAATGTCAGCATGGCGATGATAGGAAGATCGCTGCACTCTCGCGCGGCGGCGAGCGCTTCTCGCATTTCGGCGATATCTGGAATCGTTTCGATCGAAAGGAGATCGACACCCCCTTCGAGCAACGCCTCGATCTGCTCGCGGAAAACACCCCGCACGTTCTCGGCGTTGGCCGTGCCGATTGGAGGCAAACGCTGCAACGTCGGTCCTACTGATCCGGCAATGAACACCGAGCGCCCCGATACCTCGCGTTGCTCACGCGCGATCTTGGCCGCCACTCGATTCAGTTGCCGCACCTTCCCCGCGAGTCCAAGATGCTCCAACTTGAAGCGATTCGCGCCATAGGAGTTGGTTTCGATGATCTCAGCGCCAGCCGCGATATAGGCCCGATGAATCGAAGCGACAAGGTCCGGATTGGAGAGATTCAAAACATCGAACACCGAATCGTGCGGCACGCCGCTCGAATGCAGCAGCGTGCCCATCGCGCCATCGCTGATGATCGGTCCTTGCTGAAGCCGCTCGAGAAAAGGGTTGGTCATTGGGGAGTCGCCCGTTCTGTGGGGGAATCGTGAGAATCAGCATGAATTGCCGTCGTACGTTCTAGAATACCGCGTACGACCCAAACAGACCCAACCAATTGAGGGCGATTTCCCGTGCGCGACGTGACGTTTGGCCTTTGCACCGATCAGAACCTCCCGTGGGAGGTGCATCGGGATCGATGGAAGTACTTCGAATCACTCGGGTTCGCTTCGCTCTGGGATTGCGATCACTATCAGCAGCCGAGCCGTCCGGAGGGCAGTTACTTCGAGGGATGGACGCTGCTTGCCGCGCTCGCCTCGGAAACTTCCCGAGCGCGCCTCGGAGTGCTCGTCACGTCGAACACGTTCCGCCATCCGGCGCTTGTCGCCAAGATGGCGGCGACCGTCGACCACATTTCAGGTGGGCGTCTGGAGGTTGGACTCGGCGCCGGCTGGTTCGTCCCCGAACACGAATGGTTCGGGATCCCGTTTCCTGAGCCACCCGAACTGGTCGCTCGCTTTCGAGAGGCCGTTCAGATCGTCGATTCGATGCTCCGCACCGAAATCACTTCGTTCGACGGCACGTACTATCAACTGAGCAACGCGCCCGCACGTCCTGCGCCCATCCAGAAACCACGCCCTCCTCTGACCCTTGGCGCGCACGGGCGCCAGATGCTGCGCATCGTCGCCGAGTACGCCGATCGCTGGAACTCACATGGCAAGCCAGAGGAGATCGCCTCGCGGAACCAGATTCTCGACGAACATTGCATGGCCATTGGTCGGGATCCGGCATCGATCACACGTTCGCTCTATGTCTGGTCCGCGCTCATGCCAACCGACATCTGGAGTTCCCTGGGTGCGTTCGAGGAGATGGTTGGCGTCTATATGGAGGCGGGTATTCGGGAGTTCATCGTCGATTCTCCTGACCCCGATCAGTTCTCGGTACTCGAAAACGTGGCAAGCCGGTTCAACACATAACCATGACGCGCTATCCTTACGTTGAGCGGTGCTGGGGTGAACCCGCTCGACGCATTCGGTCGGTCTCCGAGGTGGCGGGTGGAATGGCAATGGCGCGATTCCTGTTCGGAATTGGCGCGACTCCCCCAACGAACCTTCGAACCAGATCGAGCGTGCAATGATCGTTACTTCAGCCGGACCAACCGAGGATCTCGCCATTTCAGTCAGAATCGAACGGCTCCAACATGGGCCGGTCATGGCGATTGGCCCAGGGTCCACGCCTTCCCGTACAATGGAAGGATCTATATGCCCCTGCCAGACGGAGAGTTTTACCGAATCAGCAAGCTGCCGCCCTACGTCTTCGCGGTCATCAACGAGTTGAAGGCGAACCTGCGCGCAGCTGGCCAGGATGT
>JACSRE010000378.1 GCA_014879945.1 Myxococcus sp. | reverse complement strand
GCATGGCGGGAGGCGCCGCGGGCGGCATGGCGGGGGGCGCCGCTGGCGGCATGGCGGGAGGCGCCGCGGGCGGCATGGCAGGAGGCGCCGCAGGCGGCATGGCAGGAGGCGCCGCAGGCGGCATGGCGGGAGGTGGTGCTGCAGGCGGGACGGCCGGTGGCGCTGCAGGCGGAGCTGTGCAGTTCACCCAGTTCGTCCGAGACCTCGTCAACACCGACACCACGGCGTCGGCGGTGCCGCGCCCCTCGGCCCAGTTCCTCACCTTGCCCGACGACGCGCCCATCACCTTCCCCGGCAGCTTCTTCGACGGGGGCCTGTGATGACGCGCGTGCTCCTCACGGCGCTGGCGCTGTCGTCGCTGACGGCCTTCGCGCAGAAGAACCCCGACCTCGAGAAGGCGCAGGCGCAGCTGGCCCAGCGCAAGTACGCCGACGCGCTCAAGTCGCTCGAGGCGGCCGAGAAGAAGGGCGGCCTCGACCGCGACAGCTACCTCACCCTGCTCGAGAGCAAGGGCCTCGCGCTGGCGCAGACCAACAAGGCCGCCGCCGCCGAGCTGTCGTTCCGCGCGGTGCTCTGCCTGGACCCGAAGCGTGAGCTCGCCGGCAAATACGCGGGGCCCGTCGGCCAGCCCATCGCGGCGGCCATGGCGTGGGCGAAGACCAACGGCGCGCTCGAGCTGGTGGCGCTCGACCCCGGCACCGCCGACGGTCGGGTGAAGCAGGTGTCGTTCGCGGTGAAGAACGACCCGCTCAAGCTGGTGAAGGTGGTGAAGTTCTACGTGAAGTCCGACGGCCGCTCGTGGAAGCCCACGCCGGGCGTCCTCACCAACGGCGCCGCCTCACTCGACACCGACGCCGAGGTGGTGGAGTGGTGGGCCGAGACGCAAGACGACAAGAGCAGCCAGGTGGCCTTCCTGGGCTCGGCGCTGCGGCCGGTGAAGAACGTCGCGCCCGCGCCGGTGGTGGCGAAGCAGCAAGACGCGCCGAAGTCGCAGCCTGCGCCGGTGTTGACGCCAGAGCCGGTGCCCGCGCCAGTCGCTGCCGTCACCGACACGGCGTCCTCTCCGCTGCGGCCCATCGGCTACGGTCTGCTCGGCGCGGGCGTCATCGCGCTCGGCGTGGCCACATACTTCGGCCTCACCTACAACTCCGAGCGCGCTGCCATTCGCGAGGCGCTGATGAACGGCTCCGGGTCGCAGGCCTCGCTGTACGAGCGCGACCAGGCCGCCATCCGCAACGGCGTCATCGCCAACGCCCTCTTCATCTCGGGCGGCGCGCTAGCCGCTGGCGGCGCGGTGCTGTGGCTCATGGGCGGCACCTCGTCGTCCATGGCGCTGGTGCCGATGGGCACTCACGGCCTCGCAGTCACTGGCTCGTTCTGATCAGCTCCCCCGCAGTCTCAGGAAGACCCCGCATGCGCTCGTTACCGCTGTTGCTGGTGTGCCTCGTCGGTTGTGCGACGACGAAGGCCGCCGAGACGAAACCCGCCGAGGCGTCGGCCGCCGACGCGAAGCCCGCCGCGAAGAAGCCGCTCTTCGAGCGCCTCGGCGGCAAGCCCGCCATCGAGGCCGTCGTCGACGACTTCCTGGGCCGGGTCTCGCAAGACGCGACCATCAACTCGGGCTTCGCGGTGGCGCACGTGCCGCGCGTTCGGCAGCGCCTCATCGAGCTGGTGTGCGTCGGCTCGGGAGGCCCCTGCACCTACTCCGGCCGCGACATGACGACGGCGCACGCCGGCCAGGGCATCACCAACGCGCAGTTCGACACCCTCGTCGGCCACCTGGTGGCGACGCTCGACAAGTTCAAGGTGCCGGCCGCCGAGAAGAACGAGCTGCTGAGCGTGCTGGGCCCCATGCGCCCGGCCATCGTGGAGGAGCCGTGATGAGGCGCGCGTGGATGGCGGTGGTGGCGTTGGTGAGCGGCGCGTCGCTCGCCGAGCCCGCGGTGTGGACGGTGGCGCCGAAGCCGCGCGGCTTCGTGAGCTTCACGGTGGAAGGCCCCCTCGACGACGTCAACGGCGAGACCCGCGCGATGTCGGGCAACTTCACCGTCGACGCGAAGGCCTGGGGCGGCAGCAGGGGCGTGTTCGCGGTGGACCTCTCGACGCTCAGGACGGGCATCGACCAGCGCGACGAAGACATGCGCGAGGAGTTCCTCGAGACCAGACGCTTCCCCTACGCCATCCTCGCCATCGACAGCCTCACCCAGGCCTCGCCCGCGGCGCTCACCGTGGGGGCGACGGCCAACGCGGTGGCCAGCGGCAGCTTCGAGGTGCACGGCGTGCGGCGGGCCATCTCGCTGCCGCTGAAGGTGAAGCTCGACTCCGAGGCGCGGCTGGTGGCGACCGGCTCGTTCTCGGTGCCCTTCGCCGACTTCAACATCGCGCGCCCCCGGCGGCTCTTCCTCAAGCTGGGCGACACCGCCGAGGTGACGTTCGAGGTGGCCTTCGTGCCGAAGCAGGCGAAGCCGGCCGACCCGAAGGTGGCCGCCGCGCCCGAGGTGAAGGTGCCGGAGCCGACGGTGACGCAGGTGCTGCCGCCCGCGCCGAAGCCGAAGCCGAAGGCCCCGCGCAAGCCGAAGGCCGCGCTCGAGTACACGTTCCTCTTCAAGGGTGACGAGCCGAAGGCCCGCGGCGAGCGCTTGTTCCACGCGCCCGAGACCGGCGGGCCCGGCAACAAGATGACGTGCTTCCACTGTCACGCGAAGAGCGACGAGCGCAGCGGGCTCTTGCTGAAGGACAAACACGTTCGCGCCGCCAACACGCTCTACAACGCCGGCCAGCGCCCGAAGTTCTGGGGCGGCTTCACCACGAAGGTCGGCGCCGCGGCCAGCATCTGCCAGAAGCAGTTCATGAAGGGCGCGGGCCTCGAGGAGTCGCAGGAGGCCGACCTCACGGCCTTCGTCGACGCCATCAGCCCCGACGCCGCGCCGCCGCTGGACTACGTCTCGAACAACTACCGCTCGATGGAGACGCTGCTGCGCGACCCGACTGGCGGCGACGTCGCCAAAGGCAAGGCGCTGGCCGAGACGTACTGCATGACGTGTCACCTCGACGGCCGCGTCGGCCCGGTGTGGGCGCCAGGCCTGTACGAGCCCGACTGGGTGGTGCGCCGCGTTCGTCGCCTCGAGGGGCACCAGAACAAGCAGATGCCCCCGTGGACCATCACCCGCCTGCCCGACAGCGAGCTGCGCGACATCGTGACGTACCTGACGAGCAACCCGAAGGAGCCCGCTGTCTTCAACCGCAAGAAGAGCGCCGCTCCCTAATCAGAAGAAGCGCCGGTCGAAGCACGAACGCGCCGGGGCCCCACGAGGTCGCCGGCGTGTCGTCTTTTTCGGAGCGCAGCAGGTCCGAGTTCCCAATTTCCTCCTCCCGTTCGTCTAGAGAGAAAGGCCGCACGCGCGGCGGGGAGAGAACACATGGCTCGGTGGTGGATTCTGGCGTTGGCGATGAGCTCGGGCTGCACGGCCCAGCGGTACCTGATTCTCCCCGAGCCTCTCGTGGCCGAGGCGCCGGCGCCCGGGCCCTGGAAGGAGCAGACCTGGCGGGTTGGGGAAGTCACCACCCGCGTCGAGGTGTCGACGGCCCAGGGGGCAGCGGCCGCCGACGTCGACGTCGAGCAGCTCCAGCGCCAATTGACGGACCGTGTTCGTTCGACGCTCACGGCGCAGAGCGCGCTGGGGGCCGTGCAGGGCGCCGCGACCCACGCCCTGGAGGTCGAGCTCGGCGCCCGCGAGGCCTATGGCCTCGGGAAGGGCCTCGCGCTGGGTATCGGGCTCGAGCTCGGCATCATCGCCGCGGGTGCAGGTGTCGGCGCAGGCGTCGGGGTCGCGACGGCGGGGACCTCGGACCGCGGCCTGGCGGCCCTCGTCGGTTCTCAGATTGGCGTCCTGGCGGCGCTCCCGGTGGCGCTCGTGGCGGCGCTCCTGGCGGACATCGGCGGGGTGCGTGGCGAATACCTGGCGACGCTCACGCTTCGCCGCCTCTCGGACCGGGTGCCCGTCGCGACCCGTCGTCTCAGCTCGGCGTGGCGGGCCGACTACAATGGCTTCGGGGCGGCCGATAAAATCGCGAAGGCCTCGGGAAACGCCGTGCCCGACTTCGAGCGGGTGCTGCTCGAGGGCGTGAAGTCGATGCTGCTCGAGGTGAACGAGCCCCTGGCCCGCGCCGCGCCCTGACATGTCGCGGCCTCGTTCCCCCGCAGCCCAGCGACAGGGGCGTCACGTCGCATGAACGACGCGACGTTCTCGGCGCTCTACGAGCAGTACGGCCATCTGGTCTTCCAGAGGTGCCTGCGCTTGCTCGGTCACCCGGCCGACGCGGAGGACGCGATGCATGACGTGTTCATTCGCGCGCACCGCAGCGCCGCGCCCGCCCGCTCGAAGCTCATCTGGCTGTACCGGGTGGCCACCAACTGCTGCTTCGACCGCCTGCGCCACGCAAAGCACGTGGAGCGCCAGGCGCTCAGACACGCGGTGGAGGAGCCCACGCTCGAGGTGGACGGCGATCGGCAGGCCCTGGTGACGATGGTGCTGCGGCAGGTGGACCGGCTCACCTGTGAGATGGGGCTGCTCCACCACGTCGATGGCCTCACCCAGGAAGAGATTGCCCATGAGTGCGGGTACTCGCGCCGCACGGTGGGCAAGAAGCTCGAGGCCTTCGACGTCGAGTTCAAGGCGCGCTGGAGCCAGGCGGGTGGCCAGTCATGACGAAGAACGAGCAGCACCTGCGCCGCATCGACCTCGAGCGGCTCTCGGCGGGTGAAGTCATCGCCGGCGCTGAGCACCTCGCGCAGTGTCCGGCCTGCGCTCAGGCCGTCGAGGCGCTCCGTCGCGACGCCAGCGCCTTCGTTCAGCGGCGGCCCACCGCCACCGTGCTCGAGCGTGTTCACGCGGCGCGCACCGCGTCGTGGCGGCGGTGGTGGCCCGCCCTCGGCGTTCCGCTCGCAGCAGGGCTGGCTCTGGCGGTCTTCGTCGGCGCGCCCCCAGCGGTGCGGCTCAAGGGCGCCACCTTCACGGTGCTCGTCAACGACGCGGTGATGCTCTCTCCAGGCGCTCCAGTGCGCGCCGGTGACAGGCTCTCGTTCGTCGTCGAGGCCGCGCGCGCCGGGCACGTGCTGGTGCTCGACCTCGAGGCCGGCCGTCCCACGAAGGCGTTCGTGCCCTACGACGGCGACGCCTCGGTGCCGGTCCCGGCCGGCCGCACCGTGCTGCCCGACGCCGTCACGCTCGATGACGCAACGGCGCGGGAGTGGTTGGTCTGTCTGCTCTGTGAAGGCCCCGTCTCGCTCGGCGAGGTGCAGGTGAGGCAACCGGGCGAGGGAGGTGCGCCGGTCGTCGAGCACCCAGGCTGCCGCGTCGAGGCCTTCGACCTCACGAGGTCTTCGAGGTGACGAGGCTCGCGCTGGCGGCGTGGCTGGTGGCGTGCGCTGCGCACGCGGCCCCGCTGCGGCTGATGCTGTCCATCGGGCACGACGAGGGGCAGCTCGGCGACGCGCCGCTGCGGTACGCGCAGACCGACGCCCAGCGCGTCAGAGACGTCTTCGTCGAGCTGGGGAGCGTGAAGGCCGCCGACGCCGAGCTGGTGGTGGGGCGTGCGGCGCCAGACGTCGAGGCGGCCCTCGCGCGGTTGGCGTCGCGGGTGGAGGCGGCGCGCGCGGAGCAGCGGGAGGTGGTGGTCTTCGTCTACGTCTCGTCTCACGCGTCGGCCGGCGTGCTGCACCTGGGCGAGAGCGGGTTGTCGCTGGCGGCGCTGCGTGAGGCCGTCGCGCGCATGCCGGCGAGCCTGCGGGTGCTCGTCGTCGATGCGTGCTCCAGCGGCGCCATCGTCCGGCAGAAGGGTGGGCAGCGGGCAACGCCGTCCGTCACCCTGGGGGCGACGCCGACGCGGGGCACCGTCGTCATCAGCTCCAGCGGGCCCGTCGAGGCGGCGCAGGAGTGGGAGGCGCTGACGAGCTCGCTCTTCACCCACCACTGGCTGGCAGCGCTGCGCGGGCGCGCCGACGTCAACCGGGACGGGCGCGTGTCGCTCAACGAGGCCTACGCCTATGCCTCGGCGCAGACGGTGGCCACGGCCGCGCAGCACCCCGCGTACGAGCTCGAGCTCTCTGGGAGCACCGAGGTCTGTCTCTTATACACATCT
>JACSRE010000317.1 GCA_014879945.1 Myxococcus sp. | reverse complement strand
GCCGCGACCGGCGCGGTGCCTGCGTCCGCGCCAGGCGCCAACGTTCCGCAAGCCCACGAGACCAGGGCCAGCAACCCGAGGACGACGACACGGCGCGCGACGGTGAGCGTCATGCCGTGCACCTCACCACAGCCGCGACGGGCCTTGAAGACGAGGAGAGTGCCCCCTGCCGTGCACACCTGCTTTCTCACCGCCCGGGTCGCATTCCCTCGCCGCTCCCGGGTAGGGTCGGCGCGTGGTTCCTCCCCCGCGCTCCAGCCTCGTCGTGCTGCTCCTCCTCACCGCGTGTGAAGGCGCCATCGTCTCGCCCTTCACCACGCGCGAGCCCACCGGTGGAGGCCAGGCCAGCGCCGGTGGCGGCTCCAGCGGAGGCGCGGGCGGAGGCACCGTCGTCGAGCCGCCCGACGCAGGGCCCGTGGCGTGCGAGCCCGGCGCCCAACAGGTGCCGAAGCTGCTGCGCCTGTCGAACCACGAGTACCAGTCCATCATCGCCGACGTGCTGGCCGCGCCGGTGCCCGCGTCGCTCTACGCCCGGTGGACGCCGGTCGCCTCGGTGTACGGCTTCGACACCATGAGCGAGACGCGCATCGACGCCCAGGGGCTCGAGGAGCAGCTCGCCACCGCCGAGGCGCTCGCCTCGCTCGTGCTCGCGACCCCTGCGCTCACCGCGCACTGCCCGGCGGTGCTCCCGGCGCAGACGCCCTCGTGCCCGCTCAAGCCCGTCTACTCGTCGACCGACGACTTCTCCGACACCCAGGGCCGCGACTGCTGGACGTACCTGGACTCGAGCGGCGCGCCGATGGTGTTCGACAACGCCAACGCGCGCTGGCGCAAGCAGGCTGACCAGGGCGTGTACCTGTGGCGCACCGGCGCGCACCCCGGCGGCACGGTCGACGCCGTGCGCCGATGGGTCAGCCCGGTGGACGGCGCCCTCTCGCTCACCGGCAGCTTCACCGACGGAGACCCGACCGGCGGCGACGGCGTCGCGGTGTCGATTCGCAAGAACGGCGCGGTGCTCTTCACGCAAGACCTGCCCAAGCGGGGCCGCGCGCCCTTCACCCTCTCGGTCCCCCTCGCGCGCAACGACCAGCTCGACTTCGTGGTGAACCGCAAGACGAACACCAGCTACGACTCCACCGGCTTCACCGCGTCGATGACGTTCACCCAGACGCCGCGCAAGCAGGCGTGGACGTGGAGCGCGTGCGTGGCGCCGCTGGTGACGAAGCTGGCCAGCCGCTCCTTCCGCCGGCCAATCCGCGCCGACGAGCTCGCCGACTACCAGGCCCTCTTCAACACCTCGCTCCAGGGCGCCACCACCGCCGGCTTCGCCGAGCCCGTCGACGAGGCGCTCTCGGCCGTGCTGCAGGCCGTCTTCCTCTCGCCCAACGTCGTCTTCAAGCCCGAGCTGGTGCCGGGCGGGCTCGACCCGGCCGAGCGCGGCTACGGCGTGGCGTCGCGGCTGGCGCTCTACTTCCGCAGCTCCATCGCCGACGACACCCTCTGGGCGCTGGCAGGCTCGGGCGGGCTCTCGTCACCCACCGCGGTGCGCGCGCAGGCCGCGCGGCTCCTCGACGCCAACCGCGACCGCTTCGTGCACCACTTCGGCGGGCAGTGGCTCGACTTCCGCGATGAGCTGCCCCCGGGGCCGCTGGGGCCTGCGATGCAGCGCGAGTCGCACGACGTCTTCGCCGCGGTGCTCGAGGCCGACCTGCCGGTGGAGCGCCTGCTCAAGCCCGGCTTCACCTTCGTCGACCCGCCGCTCGCCAGCCACTACGGCTTGATGACGAGCGGCCCCGGCGTCTCACGCGTCACCACCGACACCCGCGGCGGGCTGTTGTCGCAGGCCGGCTTCCTCACCCGCACCGGGAGCGGCACCGAGTTCCGCCGGCCCATTCACCGCGGCATCTGGGTGCTGCAGCGCCTGTTGTGCCGGCCGTTGCCCAAGCTCGACGCCGCGACCCTCGAAGAGATCGGCAACTCGTTCAACGCCATCAACCGCAGCCTGCCGCTCCCCGAGCAGATGAAGCTGCACCGCGACTCGTCGAACCGCTGCGGCGGCTGTCACAGCTCCATCGACCCGGTGGGCCTCTCGCTCGAGAAGTACGACGCGCAGGGGCAGTGGCGCACGGCGTACGCGAACGGCGCGCCCATCGTCACCGACCTCGAGCTCGACGGCCGCGTGGTGCGCGACCCGCACGAGCTGGCCCGGGCCATCGAGGCCTCGGCCGACTACCGCCGCTGCGTCGCCGACAAGCTGCTCACCTTCGGGCTGCACCGCGGGCCGCGAGACACCGAGGCCTGCGTCACCGAGCGCCTGGCCCGCCCCCTCGACGGCGCGGCGCCGGGGTTCAAGACGATGACCGTCGACGCCGTGATGAAGGCGCTGGAGCTGACCGAGGTGACGCCATGAAGCCCGCCCGCCGCACGGTGTTGAAGTGGCTGGGGGTGCAGCTGGCGCTCCCGTTGGTGCCCGCGGTGGCGCTCGGCCAGGCCGCCGGCGCCCGCAAGCGCTTCATCGGCGCCTATGTGCCCAACGGCGCGCACATGCCGATGGGGGCTGACGGCAGCTGGAACTGGGCCGAGGCGCTGCAGCCGCTCGACGCCGCGGGGCTGCGCAACAACACCATGGTGGTGCGCAAGCTGTTCAACGGCTTCCCCGGGCACGACCCGCACTGGCAGAACTGCGCGGGCTTTCTGTCGTGTGAGCCGATGGTGCTGGGAGACCCGGGCGTCGCCCGCTGCGGCACCACCGTCGACCAGCGCGTCGCCGACCGCTACCCCACCTCGATCCGGTCGCTCGAGATCGGCGGCATCTACTACCACGTGCACCCGCTCAACGATCACCCCGGGTACTCGAACGACTACCTCAACCGCATCAGCTGGCAGGCGCCCGACAAGTTCCGCTCCCCCATTCCGAACCCGGCCCAGCTCTTCAACAAGCTCTTCGGCGGCCAGGAAGGCAGCGCGGCGCAGATTGCGTGGCTGCACGGCCGCAAGCGCTCGGTGCTCGACCAGCTGCGCAAGGACGCGACGCGCATGTCGGCGCGGGTGCCGTCGAGCTACCGGCCGGTGCTCACCTCGTACCTCGAGACGGTGCGCGAGGTGGAGCTGGGCCTCTCGCAGGGCGGCTTCACCTGCACCCCGACGCTGGCGCAGCCCACCCAGGACTTCTCGGACCCGAACGCGAACTACGCGCTGCGCTTTCAGCTGATGCACCAGATGGTGGTGCTGGCGATGCAGTGCGGGCTCACCAACGTCGCGACGGTGATGTACGGCCCCGGCGTGTCCGAGTCGCTCACCTTCCCCGAGGCGCTGGGGAGCGGCCCCAACCACCACGGCTGCGCGCATCACGGCGGCTCGACGAGCTCCATCACGCGGCTCAAGGCGATGAACCGGGTGCAGACGGGCCTGCTGGCCGACCTGCTGCTGAAGCTGCGCACGGCCAACCTGCTCGACGAGACGCTGGTGCTCTACGGCTCCGACATGTCCGACGGCAACATCCACTACACCGAGAACCTGCCGATGCTGGTGTGCGGCGCGGGCGCGGACCTGCGCTTCGGCCAGGACATCGTGCCGGCGGCGCGGCGCCCCTTGTCCGACCTGCACATGGAGCTGTTCTCGCTGCTGGGCGTCACCTCGATGACCAGCTTCGGCAGCGGCGTGTGCCGCAGCACCGGCCAGTCGCTGGGCCTGCGCGTGTAGTCGGCGGTTGCCTTCGCGGCGCGGGCCCATGCTATCCCCCCCCGCGCGTGTCGCCTTCCTTCGTCACCGGCCTGTTGGGCATCGCGCTGGGCATGCGGCACGCCCTCGAGCCCGACCACCTCGCGGCGGTGTCGACGCTGGCCTCCGAGCAGCGCACCGTGCGGGCCGGGCTGTGGCTGGGCGCGCTGTGGGGCGTTGGGCACTCGGCGTCGCTGCTCCTGGTCGGCGGCGGCCTGGCGCTCCTCGGGGCGCAGATGCCTCCGCGGGTGGGCGCCGGCTTCGAGCTGCTGGTGGCGGCGATGATTGTCTTCCTCGGGGTGAAGGCCGTGCGGCGCTCGTTGCTCGAGGGCAGCCTGGGCGCGGTGGCGACGCACCAGCACGGCGCGCTCGAGCACACCCACCCGGCCCCCGCCGAGCACGTGCACCTTCGCAGCTGGACGTTCGCGACCCGGCCCCTCCTCGTGGGCCTGATGCACGGCCTGGCGGGCAGCGGCGCGTTGACGGCGCTGGTGCTGGCCGAGCTCGAGGGCGTGACCGCGCGGCTGGGCTACATCGCGTTGTTCGGGGCCGGCTCCATCGTCGGCATGTCGCTGCTGACCGGCCTGGCGGGGTTGCCGCTGATGAAGCTCGCGCGCGCGCCTCGGGTGGCGGCGGGGCTGCTGGCGAGCGCGGGGCTGCTCTCCATCGGCGTGGGGCTGTGGTGGGGCCTGTCGTCGGCCCAGCAGCTCTTCACCGCGTCGTGACTCGTGGCCGCGCTCGTTCCCGTTCGGCGTCGGCATTCGCTGCGTGAAGGCGCGCCGTGGCTGGCGCTCGCGCTGACAGTGTGGGCCGTGGGCCTCTTGGTGCAGCGCGGCCGCGCGCCCGAGGTGGTCGTCGAGCTGGCCGGGTGGCAGCGCTCCTTCCGCGAGCTGCCCGAGCGGGAGCAGCGCACCTTCCGCCACCTGCGCGAAGCCCTCTTCGAGATGGAGCGGCTGCGCGTCGAGACCGGGCAGTGGCCTTCTCCCGAGCGCCTGCGCGACGAGGGCGTGGAGCCGTTTCGGGAAGACGAGCTGACGACCCACCGCGCGTGGGCGTTGCGGCACCACGGCGTCTACGCGACCTGGGTCGGGGTGCCGGTGGAGGACGCGACGGCGCAGCGGTGGCTGGTGCTCGTCATCGAGCCGTCGACCAACGAGGCCGCGCCGCCCGAAGACGAGGAGCACCACACCCGCGCCGACGGGGTGCCGGTGCACGTGACGGTCTGGTCGCAGGCCAACGACGACGCGCCGGTGCCAGACGAGGTGCTCGCCTTCCCCGCAGCGCAGGGCTGGGTGCAGCGGGTCGGCCAGTAGACGTCAGGGCGCGGCGTCGCCCTCGGCCTCGGGCGTCTCGTCTTGAATCGAGGTCAACCACGCGAGCACGTCGGTCAGGTCTTGCGCCGAGAGCGTGTCGAGCGTGCCCTTCATCGGGTCGTCTTTCTCGGCGCCGCGCTCGCCCTTCCGGTAGGCGTCGAACTGCTTCTGCAGGTAGCTCGGGTACTGGCCGACCAGGGAAGGCGCGCCCTTCTGCTCCTTGCCCTGCGCCGAGGGGCCGTGGCACTTCGCGCACTGCTTGCGAAACAGCGCCCGCCCCTTGCGGGTGTCGCCCTCGACGCGGGGCACCACCAGCACGCGCTCCATCTTCACGAGGCGCTCGAGCGCGCTGTCGGTGTCCTTGAACTCGGGCGGCTTGGTCGGCAGCTGAATGGACGCGAGGTAGGCGGCGACGTCTTTCATGTCGCGCTCCGAGAGCTCGCGCGGCTCGGTGTACGGGAACATGGGCAGGTTGTTGCGGCGGCGCTCCTGGAACTGCTTGAGCGAGGCGACGGTGAAGCCGACGCTCTGTCCGGCGACGCGGGGGTACTCGCCGCCCTTGCCACCTTCGCCGTACGCGCCGTGACACGCCGCGCACGGGCCGTAGACCTCTTTGCCGGCCTCGAGGTCTTGCCCGAGGGCGGCGGACGAGAGCAGCAGCGCGACCGCGGCGGCCAGGACACGAAAGAAACGAAGGGGCATCACGGGAGTCATCGGCGGGGCGCACTTCATGCGTGGGTTGAACGCTGGACCTCGGTCCGATGCACTTCTCGTTCCGGGCGCGGCGCGCGCCACCGCGAAGAAGAAATGTCCCCTGCGGCGGCAGCGGGGCGACTGAGTGTGCATGAGACTCCTCCTGGCTTCGTGGGTGTGCGCGGTGACGCTGGCGTGTGGCGGGGTAATGCCCCTGTGCGACAGCCGCAGCTGCGGTGGCTGTTGTGACGGCGCTGGACTCTGCCAGCCCGGCGGCACCGACAGCACATGCGGCAGCGGTGGCCTCCAGTGTCGCGCCTGCGGCGTGGGCCTCTCCTGTCAGGCAGGGCAATGCGCGGCGCCGTTCGGCGCGGGAGGAGGCACGGCGTCAGCGGGCGGCGCGGCGGGCGGCGCCACCGCGGGCGGAGCGGCGGGAGGCGCCACCGCGGGCGGAGCAGCGGGAGGCGCTGTCGCGGGTGGCTCAGGCGGAGGCAGCGCAGGCGGAG
>JACSRE010000185.1 GCA_014879945.1 Myxococcus sp. | reverse complement strand
GGCGCCCAAGGCCGAAGAGGCGCCCAAGGCCGAAGAGGCGCCCAAGGCCGAAGAGAAGAAGCCCTGATTCTCAGGTCTTGAGACGAAGTGGGGTGACGCCGAACGTGGACACATCGGCGTCGAGGTGGGCTTCACAACGACCCGCCAATCCCCTAGGGTCCGCCAACTTTTCAGGAACCTGGCCCCTGCGACAGCTGTCCACAGGGGCACACGGAGGCAGCATGCAGCGTTTTCTCGTGGTGATGGCAGTGGTGATGACGGTGGCAGCGCCCTCGTTCGCGCAGGACAAGGTGATTCGTGAGGCTGACCGCGTGGTGACGCGCAAGAAGACCGTCATCGACTTCACCGACGTCGCCGTCGAAGGCGAGCTCACCAAGCCCGAGGGCAGCTACTCGGTCAGCAAGAAGAAGACGACGTTCCGCACGCTGATCAAGGTGCGCGACAACTTCAACCCCGAGCTGCAGAAGTCCGTCGACAATCTCTGATTCCCCCCGTCAGGCCGGACGGCGTCACTTTCACTTCACCCAGCAGTCGCGTCACCGAGGTCCCCATGGCGAACAAGGTCACTTTCGAGATCACCAGCCCCGACGGCAAGGTCTCCGAGTCCACCTCCGAGCTCGAGAGCATCATCGTCGGCTCCGGCGATTCGGCGAACGTGAAGATCGCCGACCCGAAGGTCTCGAACCTCCACTGCATGGTGAAGGTGGGCAACGACGGCAACGTGGTCGTGATGGATCTCGGCTCGGCCGAGGGCACGAAGATCTCGAACGAGTCGGTGAAGGAGAAGCCGATCGCCTCGGGCGCGGTGCTCGAGATCGGCGGCACGAAGATCAAGGTCGTCTTCAAGGACGCCCCGAAAGAAGAAGCCAGGAAAGAGGCCCCCAAGGCCGAGGCGAAGTCGGACAAGAAGGCCGACAAGCACGACAAGAAGAAGGGCAAGAAGGACGCCCCGCGTGCGCTCGCCGGCACCGGCAAGAACGCCGCCGCGCTCTTCACCGAGCCGCTGCCCGCCGAGGCCATTCCGACCGACTCCGAGAAGGTGCTGCAGGTCGCGCTGCTGTGGGGCGACACCCTCATCAACGTGCAGCACTTCGGCGAAGGCATGCCGGTCACCGTGGGCGAGAACGCCTCGGCCCGCTTCAACGTCTTCTCGCCCGGCGTGGGCGACCTCTTCACCCTCGCGCAGGGCAAGGGCAGCACCGCCACCATCAACGTGCCCAGCGAGGCCGGGGTGGTCGTCTCGACCAAGGGCGACAGCCACAAGTCCAAGGAGCAGCTCAAGGGCGAGGGCAAGCTCAAGGCCGCCGAGGGTGGCGTTCGCGCCGACGCGGTCGAGATCGGCCTGCACGATCGCGCTCAGGTGTCGTTCGAGTCGGTCGCGTTCATCGTGCGCTACGTGCGCCCGAGCGCCGCCATCACGCTCAACACCCTCGATGAGCACGACTTCACCTTCTTCAAGATCACCAGCATCTGCGTGATGGCCTTCGTCGCCCTCGTCGCGGCCATGATCATCACGCCGCTGGGTGAGGGAGGGCAGGGCGACGACATCTTCGGCAACCCCTCCAAGTACGTGAAGATGGTGGTCAAGCCCGAGAAGAAGCAGGAAGTGAAGAAGTTCCAGGACAAGTCGGGCGTGCAGGAAGGCGAGAAGGCCAAGGAGAAGGAAGGCAAGTTCGGCAAGCAGGACGCCAAGAAGCCCGACGCCGACCCGTCGAAGAAGGGCGCGCCGGTCGTCGACGTGAACAAGCGCGAGGAAGACCGCAAGAAGGTCAGCTCCCTCATGGCGGGCATGTTCGCGGGCGGCGCGTCGTCGAACGTCTTCGGCCCCGGCGGCCTCGGCACGGGCATCAACAACGCGCTCGGCGGCCTCCAGGGCGGCGCGGGCGTCGGTGACGCGCAGGGCGTCGGTGGTCTCGGCTCGCGCGGCGCGGGCTCCGGCGGTGGTGGCAACGGCCTGGGCCTTGGCGGCCTCGGCACCAAGGGCGGCGGTCGCGGCGCGGGCGGCTACGGCTCCATCGACCTCGGCGGGAAGGGCAAGGGCACCACCCGCATCGTGCCCGGCAAGACGACGGTGGTCGGCGGCCTCGACAAGGACGTCATCATGAAGGTGATCAAGCGCCACCAGAACGAGATCAAGTTCTGCTACGAGCAGGAGCTCCAGCAGAACGCGTCGCTGGCCGGCAAGGTGGCCGTCGCGTGGACCATCGACCCCGCTGGCGCCGTGTCGGAAGCCGCCGTGTCCGAGAGCTCGATCGGCAGCGCCAACGTCGAGAGCTGCATCCTCCAGCGCATTCGCCGGTGGAAGTTCCCCGAGCCTGACGGCGGCGGCATCGTGAACGTCACCTTCCCGTGGATCTTCAAGGCCGCGGGCGACGAGAGCGAGTAGCCCCCAGCCCCACGACGCACCCCGACGGCGTGTCCTCTCTCTCTGAGGGCACGCCGTCTCGTTTTTCAGCGTTGTGTGCCGACTTTTCGGCTGGGGGCGCTCCGCTCGTGTGGTTCGGGCCGAGGAAAGCCGGTAGAGACGCGCTGTCACCCGGTATCCGTCGAGGCTTTTCCGCATGGACTTCGAGCTCCCTGAAGACGTCAAGGCGCTGCAGGCAACGATTCGCGACTTCTGCGAGCGCCGCGTGAAGGACAAGGCCCGCGAGTGGGACGCGGCCGAGAAGTTCCCCCTCGAGATCGTGCGCGAGCTCGGCCAGCTCGGCGCCATGGGCATTCGCATCGACGAGA
This sequence comes from Myxococcus sp., assembly GCA_014879945.1. Lineage (GTDB taxonomy): Bacteria > Myxococcota > Myxococcia > Myxococcales > Myxococcaceae > Xiheimicrobium. The sequence continues at coordinate 3,510 of JACSRE010000185.1, read as the reverse complement.
GCTTCGGCGGCGCCGGCATGGGCTCGTTGGCGGTCGCGGTCGCGGTGGAGGAGGTGGCCAGGTACGACGGCTCCCTCGCGCTCACCGTGGCCTCGCACAACGGCCTTGGCACCAGCCACATTCGCGTGTTCGGGAACGACGCGCAGAAGCGGCGATACCTGCCGAAGCTGGCCACCGCCGAGTCGCTGGGCGCCTGGGGCCTCACCGAGCCCGGCTCCGGCAGCGACGCCGCGGGCATGAAGACGACCGCCGTGAGGCGCGGCGACACCTGGGTGCTCAACGGCGCCAAGATGTTCATCACCCAGGGCACGGTGGGCGACGTCTTCGTGGTGCTCGCCGTCACCAGCCCCGAGAAGAAGCAGAAGGGCATCACCGCGTTCATCCTCGAGAAGGGCTACCGCGGGTTCAGCCAGCGCTCGATTCACGGCAAGCTGGGCATGCGCTCGTCTGACACCGCCGAGCTGATCCTCGAGAACGTCGAGGTGCCCGACAGCCAACGCCTCGGCGAGATCGATCACGGCTTCATCGACACCATGAAGATCCTCGACGGAGGCCGCATCACCATCGGCGCGCTCTCGGTGGGCCTGGGCGCGGCGGCGGTGCGCGAGTCCATTCGGTACGCCCGCGACCGATCGGCGTTCGGACAGCCCATCGGCGACTTCCAGGCCATTCGGTGGATGCTCGCCGACATGCAGACCGAGACCGACGCGGCGCGAATGCTGGTCTACCGCTCGGCCGCGCTGGCTGACGCCGGGCGGCCGTACACGCGCGAGGCGTCCATCGCCAAGCTCTTCGCCTCTGAGGCGGCCACCCGCGCCTGCAACAAGGCGGTGCAGATTCACGGCGGCTACGGCTACACGCGCGAGTTCCCCGTCGAGCGCTACCTCCGCGACGCCAAGCTGTGCGAGATCGGCGAGGGCACCAGCGAGATTCAACGCAGCATCATCGCCCGCGAACTGCTGAAGGGCTGAAGCCCATGGACCGCGCCTTCCTCGAGGGCCTCGGGCTCAAGGTGACCGACACCGATGGGGTGGTCGAGGCGGAGCTCGAGCTCGCCTCGGGGCTCGCGCTCAACCCGCTGACGCGGAAGGTGATCGGCACCGTCGACTTCACGGTGATGGGAGATCGGCTGCTCTACGTCGGCCCGCCGGAGTTCGTGGGGGCGCAGCCCATCAACCTGGCGTTCCTCACCGGCGCCTCGAGGCTCGAGGATCTGGTGGTGCAGACGCTGACCGATCACCTGTACCAGCTCGAGCGCCGCACCAATGAGCTCTCGGCGCTCGGCATCAACCCGAAGGTCGACCCCGCGACGCTCCAGCTGTCGGCCGAGCTGGAGCGCGGGCCCTTCAAGTTCACCATCAGCGCCAGCCGCACCGGGCAGTTCCGGGTCGCCCGCTGCCTGAACGACACCGTCGAGCTGACGATGTCGGCGCCCACCATGTTCGAGCTCAGCGAGTTTCGAGACCGGAGCGCGCTCGAGGACTTCCTCTACGCCATGTTCGGCGACCTCGCGGGCACGCCGACGCCTCCGCCGCGCGAGAAGGCGCCGCCGCCCACGCAGCCCGACGTGGCCATCAGCATGAAGGCGCTCTTTCATGCCTTCGGCGACGCCACCGTGCCGCCGCGAAGCACCATGGAGTTCTTCGCCGAGCTGAGGGTCGGAGGCGAGACGCTGAGGTTCGCGGCGGCGCGCCTTCAGGGGCGCACCTTCCGTGGGCTGCTCGCAGGGCCTGCAGGAAAGATCTGGGCCGATCGCTTCGAGCTCGACGAGTTCCCCGGCGTGCGCGGGCTCGTCTCTGAGTTGGTGGGCGTTCCGATCGAAGACATCGAGGTGGTGGAGTGACGACGACGGCGCAGGCGCTGGCGGAAGGGGTGTTGGCCGGAGACGTTCGCAGGGCCTCTCGGTTGATGCGCCTCATCGACGACCAGGCGCCGCTCGCCACCGACGCGCTCAAGCTGCTCTTCACGCACACCGGCCGTGCCTGGATCATCGGCGTCACGGGGTCGCCGGGGGCAGGGAAGTCGACCCTCACCGACCGGCTCATCACCGCCTACCGGGCGCAGGGGAAGACCGTCGGGGTCATCGCGGTCGACCCCACCAGCCCGTTCACGGGCGGCGCGATCCTCGGAGACCGCATTCGCATGCAGGGTCACGCGACCGACCCCGGCGTCTTCATTCGTTCGCTGGCGACGCGCGGCAACCTGGGCGGGCTGTCGCGCGCCACCGGCGACTGCCTGCACGTGATGGACGCGATGGGTCGCGAGGTGATCATCGTCGAGACCGTGGGGGTCGGGCAGGACGAGATCGACATCGCGCAGCTCGCCCACACCACGGTGGTGGTGCTGGTGCCAGGCATGGGCGACGACATTCAGGCCATCAAGGCGGGCATCCTCGAGGTCGCCGATGTCTTCGTGGTGAACAAGGCCGATCTCGACGGGGCCGACCGGGTCGTTCGTGAGCTGCGGTCGAACCTCGAGCTCCGGCACGCGATCAAGGCGCCGCCGATGGATCACGACACCCACCACCGAATCGTGCGCGCGAAGGCCGAGGGCAAGCCCGTCGAAGCGCCGAAGGGTCCCGTGGAGTGGGAGCCGCCGATTCAGAAGGTGGTGGCCGCGAAGGGCACGGGGGTCGACGAGCTGGTGGCCGCAATCGCGAACCACCAGAAGCACCTGGTAGACACCGGCGAGAAGGCCAGGCGGGAGCAGACGCGGGCCATGACGCAGTTCCTGACGCTCCTGCGCGATCGGCTCCTGCGGGCAGGACTGGATCGGCTGGAGCGCGAGCGGGGCAAGCTGACTGACGTCGCCCAGCGCATCGCCGCCCGAGAGGCCGATCCGTACGTGCTGGCGGAAGAGCTCGCCAACGCCGCGCGCTGACACGACCGCTCGATCGTGGTTTGGCGTCAGGCTGAAGAAGCGCCGCGCTGGCTGAGCCGCTGCTGCGCCACACCTTCGCGCCAAGGGGCGACCACGCGCAGAACGCGATTTTCGGTGGCACGCACTGAAGTGAACGTCGGCGGGGGACAGCAAGCCCAGGCCCGTGTGGTGATGCTCGTCGTTGTACCAACCGAAGAAGTCGACGTGGAACCCGCGGGCATCCTCGGGGCTGCCGAAGCGCTCGGGGTAATCGGGCCGGTACTTGAGCGTCGTGAACTGGGCCTCCGAGTACGGGTCGTCGTTCGAGACGTGGGGCCTCGAGTGCGTCTTGGTGATGCCGAGGTCCGCGAGCAGCATCGCCACCGGCTTGGACTTCATCGACGAGCCGCGGTCGGCGTGGATGGTGAGCTGCCCGGGCTGAATGCGCTGCCGCTCGCACCTTCTCGGCGAGCGCGGACGACTCGGCGTCGGCGATGAGCCACCCGACGACGTAGCGGCTGAACACGTCGAGGACGACGTGGAGGCTGCACGCGACCTCGCTGCACTGCGATCGGAGGCAGGGACGACACCGTTGTCGATGGGGATGCGGCCGTCGTCGAGAAAGCGCGTCAGGGCGAGTTCGTTCCTGGT
>JACSRE010000274.1 GCA_014879945.1 Myxococcus sp. | reverse complement strand
CGCCCGCCGACGCGGAGCCGCCCGCCGACGCGGAGCCGCCCGCCGACGCGGAGCCGCCCGCCGACGCGGCGCCGCCCGCCGACGCGGAGCCGCCCGCCGACGCGGAGCCGCCCGCCGACGCGGAGCCGCCTGCCGTCGCGGAGCCGCCCGCCGTCGCGGCGCCGCCTGCTGATGCGGAGCCGCCTGCTGACGCGGCGCCGCCCGCCGTCGCGGCGCCGCCCGCCGTCGCGGAGCCGCCTGCCGTCGCGGCGCCGCCTGCCGTCGCGGCGCCGCCCGCCGTCGCGGCGCCGCCTGCCGTCGCGGAGCCGCCTGCCGTCGCGGCGCCGCCCGCCGTCGCGGAGCCGCCCGCCGTCGCGGCGCCTCCCGCCGTCGCGGCGCCTCCACCGGTGCCGCCCGTCTCAATGCGAGCGCTCCCGCAGGAGAACGCGCCGATGCCCAACCCGGCGAAGAACAGGAGAGAGAGGTGGCGTGTCATCGCGGGCTCCATCAGAAGCGCGCAGTCTGCTCTGCTTGCCCACTCACCTCAATCACGGCTCCGAGCCCAGCATGCGCCGACTCCGACTCACCCTCACCGCCGCGTCAGCCATCGGCCTCAGCGGCTGCCTCGCAGGCCTTGGACTGACACAGACGCTCCTCGTGAATGGGGTGGAGCGCAGCGACCCGCAGTCGACGGTGGACTTCGTCAACGCGCTCGGCGTCGAGGTGTGCGCCATCAACCTGTGGCGCGACCAGGGGCCGGTGGACGATCAAACTGCCAACTGGCTGGAGCTCACCGACCTCGACGTGCTGGCGCCGGGGCAGCGGGCCACCGTCGGCATCGTGCCGCGCGACGCGCCGTACCACCTGCGCGCGGTCGCCTGCGACGGGCTGGTCATCACGGAGTCGGTCGTTCGGGTGATCGCAGGTCAGGAGCTGGTGCTTCGTCGCGAGACGTCCACCGAGCCGGCAGGGCTGCCCCCGTCGCTCTGAAGGACGACGTCACTGCGGGAGCGCGTACTTGTCGGCGGCCACGTAGACCCGAAACGTCTGAGGGCCGTCAGAGGTCGTGACCGTCGCCTCGGTGCTGCCCTGGGCGAGCGCGACCAGCGTCACCTTGCGCCCGTGGCGCTTCACCTCGACCAGCGAGGGGTCGGTCACCTTCACCGACGTCACGTTCGACGGCATCGCCATCGTCATGCTGTGGCCCACCGGCAACGCGACCCGCTTCTTCGGTGACGCGAACACGGCGGGCGAGGCGACGGCGACGGCGAGGGCGGCGAGGCATGCGAAGTGCTTCATGGCGGGAGGAGTAATCACCATCCGTGCCACCCCAAAACCTGTCTGCTTCCCGCCTGTTGAGGCGGCCGCGCGCCGACGTGCCCCGCGCGAGCGCGCTCCACTGGAGCAGCCATGGTCCACCCGCCGACCCGAAAAACCAGTGACGGCGTTCGCCCGGGCCCGCATGGTGACGGCGTGCCGACGCCGCTCGAGACCGCGAAGCTGTTGCTCACCCAGAACCGCCTCGCCGAGGCGCACGAGGCGCTGTGGGCCGTCATTCGCGCTGACGAGGCGCGGGGCCACGAGCCGTGGCTCCGGCTGGGGGAGCTGTACGCGGCGCGACGTCAGCTGCGGCGCGCCGTCGGCGCTTTTCGCCGCGCGCAGGAGCTCGACGCGCGAGGTGACGACGCCTTCGTGCTGCACGAGGCCATCAGCTCCATCGGCCAGGTCCTCCATCACCTCCGCCGGCCGTTTCTGCACCCCGCCGACGAGCTGGTCCGGAACCGGCACCTCGTCGCCGGCACCACCCCTCAGCCGCCGTGCGCGGCGCAGTGGCTCGACGAGGCCATGGCGCTGGAGCCGACGCTCCCCGACGGAGCGCGCGCCGCGCTCGCCCACGCCACCGGGTTCGTGCGCGGCGGCGTGCTCGACGAGTCGTTCTCGGAGCAGTCGCTGGCCCGTGAGCTCGAGGTGCACGGTGGTGAGGGGACGCGGGCGCTCGCCGAGTCGCTGCGGGCGCTGCACCTGGCCCGGTACGACGCCCTGCTCGCCGTCGAGGAGCCCCTCGGTTGATGCAGCCGAAGGTCGGCCGCGACCAGGCGTCGTCGTCGGTTCAGCGAACACCGCGCGCGCCAGTCGAGGTCATCCGAGGCGTGTCGTCGCCTTCCGCTTCTGGCAAGAACGGGCGCATGCGCTCGTCCCTCGTGGTCGCCGCCCTCATGGGCGTTCTCGCGGTTGGCTGTTCGAAGTGCGGCAAGAAAGAGGTGCCGCTCGTCGCAGCTGACGACGGCGGCGCGGCGGCCGAGCAGCCCCCGTTTCCCAACGGCGCAACCCTGCGCGTCGGCGCGCTCCGCTACGGCGTGCCCCCGACTCCGGCGTCGAAGCCCTTCGGCGGCCAGGCCTTCGGTGACTTGCGGGTGAAGCTCGTCGCCTCAGCGGTCGATGGCGGCGCGGCCGACGCGCCCGGCTGGCCGTACTTCGAGCAGCTCTTCGTCGCGAAGGCGACCGGCGCGCTGCTGGCCCAGCAGGGCGTCGCCGTCGATGGCAGCCGCGCCTACGACGAGTTCTTCCAGCTCTACGAGCAGAACCGGTACCGCCCGCTGCTCATCTCGAGCGAAGAGGTGAACACCAACGACGACTACGTCATCAAGCGCCGCTTCCTCGCCTCGGTGCCGAGCGTCGTCACCGCTGACGTGGTGCTCCACAACCTGCACCTCTTCTTCGACTACGCGCTCGCGCAGGCCGAGGTGACGCGGTTCTTGCCGGAGCAGCTGCGGCTCGTCGAGGCCCTGCTCGCCGAGACGCTGGCCCAGCGCGTCGCCCTGGCGAAGACGCCGTGGACGAAGGCCGTCGACGACAACCTCGTCTTCCTGGCCGTCGCGCGCGTCTTCCTCGCCAGCGCCGAGGTGTCGTCCGAGGCGCCTGCAGGCGAAGGCACCGTGGGCATCGACACCCTCGCCGAGGCCGAGGCCTTCACGGCGGCGACCCGCGCCGCGATTCCCACCTTGTTGCCGAAGGCCCTGCCCGCCGAGCTGGCTGGCCGCGTGACGGCCGAGGTGAACCGGGTGCTCGACGCGAAGGTGACGGCCAAGCCAGACGTCTTCGAGTACCCCGGCGAGTTCAAGGAGGACTACTCGCAGTACACCCCGCGCGGCCACTACCTCAAGCTGGTGAAGCTGCAGGCGTACTTCCGCGCCACCATGTGGCTGTCGAGGGTGATGATGTCGATGGCCACCGAGCACGGCCCGCGCAGCGCGGCGCTGCTCTCTCTGGCCGCGACGAGGGGTGACGCGCTCGAGCGCTGGCGCGCGCTGTCAGAGGCCGTCGCCTTCCTCGTGGGCCCGCCCGACGACGCCTCGTTCTCCGAGGTGCTGCCGCTGCTGGCGAGCGCGAAGGGTGGGGTGCTCGACGACGAGGCCACCTTCGCGGCGGTGCGCGCGGCCCTCGAGAAGCTGCCCGCGCCCCGGGTGCAGAGCGTGGTGACGAAGACGGCCCAGGGCCCCTCGCTCGACGACCAGCGCGCGTTCCACTTCTTCCCTCAACGCGCCGTCATCGACGCGGTGCTGTTTCAATCGCTGGTGGAGCCGCAGGTCGCGGGGAAGACGTTCGTTCGCGCGCTCGAGGTGCCCGCCGTGCTGGGCTCCTCCCTCGCGGCCTCGCTGCTCGAGCCCGAGGGCCTCACCCAGTTCGAGGGCTACGCGGCGCAGCGGGCGAAGCTGAAGGCCGAGCTCCCCGCGGCGCTGGGCGCGCGCAAGTCGTCGGAGCTGGTGGCCGGGTGGATGTACTCGATGCAGCCCCTCCTCGAGCCGGTGCCCGCGGGCGTGCCGGCCTTCATGCAGAGCCCGGCCTTCGAGGCGCTGCGGCTCAACACCTACCTGGCCAGCTATGCCCAGCTGAAGCACGACACGGTGCTCTACGCGAAGCAGGCCGCGGCCGAGATGGGCGGGCCCGGGTTCGAAGACTCGGAAGAGACCATCGACGACCGCGGCTACGTCGTGCCCGAGGTGGCCCTCTACGCCCGCGTCGGCGTCGTGCTGCGGAACCTCGAGGCGGGCCTTCGGGAGCGGAAGCTCTTCCCCGAGGCGCTGGGCGAGTCGTTCACGCGCTTCGTGGCGCTGGCGGCGAAGCTCGAGGCCATCTCGCGCAAGGAGCTCGCTGGCGAGGCGCTCTCGACCGAGGACTACCACCTCATCAAGTTCATCGGCGGCGACCTCGAGCACTTCTGGGAAGAGACGCTCATCACCGGCAAGGGCGGCGACCGCTTCCTGCTCCTCGACGAGAACAACACCCGCCTCATCGCCGACGTCTTCACCGGCCCGGGCGGCGTGCAGCACGTGGCCTCGGGCTGGGTGCACCCCGTCTACGTGGTCTTCCCCCGCGACGGGAAGCAGGCCGTCGGCCGGGGCGGCGTGCTGTCGTTCTACGAGGTGAACGCGAGCGAGCGCCTGTCCGACCCGAAGTGGCGGTCGATGTTGAACGAGAGCCGGCCCGCGCTGCCCGCCTGGACGAAGCCCGTCATCGCCGTCGACCCGCAGCGGCTGGAGCGCTTCGACTCGATGTCGGGCGAATGACGGCGGCCCTCTGCGCGCTGGTGTGCGCGGCGGCCCTCGAGGGCACGCACCTGGTCACCTCGCTGGCCATCACCACGCAGGTCGACGGCCGCCGCGAGCCGGCGCAGCTGCAGTGGGTGGTGCGCCGTGACGCCAACGAGCGTGGCGTGGTGCCTCACGACTCGGGGTGGATGTCGTACGGCGCGACGCCCTGGCTGAACCATCACCTCGCGGTGGTGACCGAGCACGGCGGGCGCCCCTCGGTGCGGTGGATGTCGTCGGGCCTCGAGCTCGATGGCCTCTTCGTCGAGGGCGAGGACGTGGTGGTGCGCTGGCGTGGCGCGCTCACCCGCTACGTCTTCCGCGGCTGGCGGCTCGAGCGCAGCCCGACTCCTCCCGAGGCGTCGGAGACGAAAGCGCGCCTCGCGGCGAGCTTCGACACCGGGCTGGTGCACCTGGCCGTGGTGGGCGACGTGATGGTGGGGCGCGCGACGGCGAGGGCGCTCGACTCGGTGGGGGCGGCGGCGGCGCTCGCGGCCGTTGGGCCCGTGCTGCGCCGCGCCGACCTGCGCCTGGGCAACCTGGAGTCGTGCTTCTCGGGCACCACGCCCCGGCCCGGGCCGCTGACCTTGACGGCGCCGCTGCGGCGGGTCGACGTTCTGCGCGAGGCCGGCTTCGACGTGCTCTCGCTGGCCAACAACCACTGCGACGACGCCGACGCGGCCTTCTCGGCGCGGGTGCTCGCCGACGCCGGCATTCGGGGCGCGACGGCCGCGCCGGTGGTGCTGCACACGCAAGGCTCGCGGCTGACGGTGCTGGGCCTGTCGCTCTGGCCCACCCGGCCCTCGCTGCTCGACGCGCGGCTCGCGGCGGTGCTCGAGCAGGCGCGCGCCGCCGGCGGGCCGCTGGTGGTGCTGGTGCATTGGGGAGACGAGTACGCGTCGGCTCCGTCACCGGCTCAGCGCGAGGCCGCCGCGTGGCTCTTCGACCACGGCGCGACGCTGGTGCTCGGCGCGCACCCGCACGTGCTCCAGCCCATCGAGCAGCCCACGACGGCGTCGCTGGTGGCGTACTCGCTGGGCAACTTCCTCTTCGACCAGGAGGGGTACCCGACCGGTGCCGGGGGGAAGACCGAGGAGACCGCCGTGCTCGAGGTGCGGCTCCATCGCACGCTGGGCGTCACCTGGCGCGCCACGCCCTTTCGCATCACCGGCCGCGCGCGCCTCGAGCCGAGGTGAGGTGCTCGCTGGGGAGCGGCCCGCCACCGACCGGGTTCGCCGCCGCGACGAGCCGAAGCGCGTCGCTCGGCTCGGTCTCGACCGCCTCGACGGGGGCGTCGAACCACGCGGGCGCCGCGCTTCGGCTCGTCGGCGCTCGGCCCAGGGTGGCGCCGGTCGTGTCGCTGATTGACGACCCGGCCTGGGCCTCGCACGCTGCCGTCCATGCGTGAGCGCGACCGGACCTCGACGGTGACTGAAGCGCAGGGCTCGGCGGGCTTGGTGGAGCAGGCCTGCCCCTGTGGGTCGGGCGCCCCGTTGTCGTCGTGCTGCGGGCCTCGCCACGAGGGGCTGCGGCCGGCCGAGACCGCCGAGGCGCTGATGCGCTCGCGCTACGCCGCCTATGTGCATGACGAGCTGGACTATCTGCTGGCCACCTGGCATGCCAGCACCCGCCCCGCCCGGCTGGCCCCCAACGAAGCGGGGCTGCGTTGGCTGGGGCTGGA
>JACSRE010000133.1 GCA_014879945.1 Myxococcus sp. | reverse complement strand
CCACCGGCCCCGCGTCGGCCGGCTCCCAGCGCCTGTCGGTGCGGCAGCTGGCGACGTCGATGCCCATCGCGCTGGGCGGTTCGACCTGGCAGGTGGGCACGGCCAACGGCTTCAACACCCGCAGCCGCACGCTGGGCGAGGCCGACTACATCGGGGTGGTGGACGAGAACCTCGAGCCCTCGTCGCTGTTCCTGAAGTTCATGGACGACGCGGCCAAGGACGCGTGCACCCGCACCGCCAACGCCGACCAGACGCGGGCCGCCAACCAGCGCGTGCTCTACAAGGCGGTGTCCCTCACCGACACGGTGGCGACCAACCGCGCGGGCGTCGACCAGACGCTGGCGCACCTCAAGCTGCGCTTCCACGGCATCAAGGTGGCGACGGGCGACGAGGCCACGCTGGCGCCGCTGCGCAAGGTGTTCGACGACTCGGTGAAGGGCGCTGCCGGCACCGCGACGCCGACCGCCGCGCACGTGAAGGAAGGCTGGCGCGCGGTGTGCGTCGCCCTGCTGATGGCCCCCGAGTACCACCTCTACTGACGCACCCCGAGATGACCGCCATGAAGCCTTCCCTCTCGCGTCGCTCCTTCCTCGAGATCCTCAGCGTGGCTGGCGGAGGACTCGTCCTCCAGCAGTCGCCGCTCGGCAGCCAGGCCTTCGCGCAAGCGACCGGCGACCCGAAGTACCTCATCGTCGTCTACTTCTCGGGCGGGTGGGACCAGCTGCTCGCGCTCGACCCCCGGCCGCAGAACGACCCGCAGTTCCAGGTCATCGCGGGCCGCGCGCCCACCTCGCGAATTCAGCCGGCGTACGACCTCGCCGCCGCCGAAGACGCCGGCGTCGCGCAGGTGATGATGGCGACCGGCGGCTCTGGCGTGCAGACCAGCGGCAACCTCACCTTCGGCCCCGCGGTGCCGCAGTCGCTCCTTCAGCACGCGCCCGACCTCGCCATCGTGCGCGGCATGCAGATGGACACGCTGACCCACGAGGTCGGCCGGCGGTACCTCATCACCGGCAAGTTCCCCCGCGGCCTCATCGCCTCGGGCTCGAGCCTCAACACCGCGTTCGCCGCGCAGATGGGCCCGCAGACCGACGTGCCCAACCTGGCGATGAACGTCGAGACGTACAACGAGGGCATGCCGGCCAGCGCGAGCGCCGTCAGCGTCGGCAGCTTCCGCGACCTGCTCACCGTGATGCAGCCCCAGGCCGGCGCGACGCTGCCCGCCGCCTCGAACGCCGCGCTCGCCTCGTACGAGATGACGACCCCCGACTCGTGCACCGCGCACGGCTTCAACGCCAACGGGCTGGTGGACGCCTTCAAAGACGCGCGCGCCCTGGGCCGCAACCTGATGAACCCCACCAAGGCGTCGCTGTTCAACTTCGTGCTGCCGGCCCCGGCCCCGCTGACCGACCTCTACACGGCGTTCAACATCACCACCTCGGCCGACCTCACCAACGCGCGCGGCCGGGCGGCGGTGGCGGCGCAGGCGCTCACCAACGGCGTCTCGCAGGTCGTCTCGCTCACGCTGGGCGAGGACCTCGACGACCACTTCGACTGGGCGGCGCAGCAGCCGGCCGGCCAGCGCCTGGGCTTCGACGCGCTCGGCCGCCTCATCGCCTACCTCAAGACGAAGCAGGCGCCCGGCACCACCAAGTCCATCTGGCAGTGCTGCAACCTGATGGTGTTCAGCGAGTTCTCGCGCACGCCGATGATCAACACCCGCGAGGGCCGCGACCATCACCTGGTGTCGAGCTGCATGATCGCCGGGCCGGGCATCAAGGGGAACACCGTGTTCGGCGCTTCGACCAACACCGGCATGGGCGTGACGAAGTGGAACTTCAACACGGGCGCGCTCAACGCGAGCGCGGGCAACGTCATTCGCCCGCCCGACGTGCACGCCACCCTGCTGAAGTCGATGGGGCTGTCGTTCGGGCACCTCTCGAACCAGTCGCCGGTGCCGATCGACGCGCTCATCAGGTAGCCGCCGGGCGTGCGGCGCTGCGGCTCGCCGCGACGCCGTGGGCCGCCTCAGCCGTCAGAGGCGCGCAAGGCGCGAGACGCCAGGGCGGTCGCGGGCTGCGAGGCCCCGGTCGCAGCCCCACCGCAGCGGCTCCGTCACGGTGGAGCCGCCCGCAGCAGGGAGGCCCGCGGGGCGGTTGCTCAGTTCAGCGCGACCGGGAGCTCCGAGAACAACCCACACCGGCTCGGCAGCAGCCGCTCGGGCGCCTCCGCGGGCACCTGCGCCCAGGGCTCGTCGGTGTGCAGCCAGTCGAACCACACCAGCGCGTCGACGTCGGCCTGGCCCGTCTTCCCGTTCCACTGGGGCGGTGAGCGCGTCGCGGCGGCGCGGAGCTGCTGCACGCGGGCCTTCGCCTCTTCGACGTACTTGCGGCGCTCCTGCCGAATCTGCGCGTTCGACATCGGCTGCTCGTGGTCTCCCGCGGCGAAGCTCTGCGCGGCCTCGGTGAGCGCGTCGACGGTCAGCTCGATGGGCTTCAGGTCGGTCATCGGCCGCGACACGTGCCGCCACACCCCGTCGAGCCACCCCAGGCGGTACTCCGGCAAGAAGTCATGGCCGTGGTCGGCGACGAACTCGATGGCCGAGAGGATGAACTCGATGTCTTCGTCGCTCGCGTAGTACGGCAGCGTCACCCGCACCCAGCCGGGCTTGAGGCCGCCGAGGCCACGGGCGATCTGCCGTCGGTACGACTCCGACTTCTCGCGCGTGATGCCCAGCAGCCGGTGGCCATAGGGGCCGGCGCACGAACAGCCCGCGCGGTTCTGAATGCCGAAGAGGTGGTCGAGCAGGGCCGACACGTAGTCGTGGTGCAGCCGCTTGATGTTGAAGCTGATGATGGGCAGGCGCGCGATGTCGGTGGGCCCGAGCAGCTGAATGCGCGGGTGGCGCCCCAGGCGTGAGAGCGCGTACTCGGCGAGGTGCAGGTCGTGCTCGAGGATGCGCGCCGGCCCCACCATCTCTTTGACGCAGAAGCCGATGCCCGCGCGAATGTCGCTCATGATGGCCGGCGTGCCGCCCTCTTCGCGCTCGTCGAGGCGGCCCACGTAGTCCACCGAGGTGCGCTCGAACGAGGCCACGTAGTCCACCGTGCCGCCGCCGGGGCGCTCGGGGCTGCGGGTGCGGAAGAAGTCGCGGTGGGCGATCAACACCCCCGAGCCGTCGGGGCCGCCGATGAACTTGTGCGTCGAGAGGAAGGCGGCGTCGATGCGCTCCGCCTCGTCGGCGGGGTGCATGTCGATGGGCATGTACGGGCCGCCCGCCGCGAAGTCGAACACCACGTGGCCGCCGTACGCGTGCATCAGCCGCGCGAGGCCCTTCACGTCGCTCAAGACGCCGGTGACGTTCGAGGCCGCCGAGAACGCGCCCAGCCGCATCGGCCGCTCGGGGAACAGCGACAGCTTGCGCTCGAGGTCGGCGAGGTCGATCTGCCCGCCCGGCGTCAGGTCGATGGCCACCACCTCGGCGATCGACTCGAGCCACGGCAGCTCGTTCGAGTGGTGCTCGTAGGGGCCGACGAAGACCACCGGCCGCTTCTCGCGCGGAATCAGCGACGAGAGGTTGAACTCGCGCTCCAGCGGCTCCGAGATGCGCCAGCCGAGCAGGCCCACCAGCTTGTTCACCGCCGCGGTGGCGCCGCTGCCGACGAAGAGCACCTCGTCGTTGGGGCCGGTGTTGACCGCCCGCTTGATGACGCGCCGGGCCTCTTCGCGCAGCTCGGTCATCACCCGCCCGGTCGACGAGATGGCGGTGTGCGAGTTCGCGTAGAAGGGCCGCACCCGCCGCAGCCAGGCCTCGACGAAGTGCAGGTAGCGGCCCGTCGCCGTCAGGTCGGCGTAGGTGACCAGCCTGCGCCCGTACGGCGTGTCGAGCCACGCGCGCCGGCCCACCTCGTTCTGCCGAATGAACGACGCCACTTCCTGGAAGCTCTGCATCGCTCGCGCATAGCAGAGGTGCCGCGCGCGCGCTCAGCCCGGCGTCACGACGCCCAGGTGATCTCCCACTCGGTCAGCTCGCCCTTCACCATCACCTCGACGACGTCGCCCACCCTGCGGCCCACCAGCGCCTTGCCCAGCGGAGAGCCCGGCGTCACCACGTGCAGAAAGCCGTCGCCGTCGGGCCCGGTCAGCTCCTCGCCGGCGCCGGCGGGCGCGACGAACAGCGTCTTGCCCGCGTCGCCGTCCTCCACCTCGACCAACGAGCCCAGCCCGATGGGCGCGCCCTTCTTCGCGGGCCCGGGCTTGAAGTCGGCGGCGGCGGCCCACGACGCCTCCGCGGCCTGCAGGCGCAGCTTGGCGGCCGAGGCGATGTTCACCGCGCGGGGCGCGCCAGACCCAGCGTCGACGCGCGCGTCTTCGGCGTAGCGCAGGGCCTGGTCGTAGGTGGCGCGCAGCTTCGTCTGCAGCTGGTGGGCGAGGAAGTGCTTGTCCATGCCGGAAAGCTAGCGACGCCCGAGCGGCGCTCAAGAAAGCAGCCGGCCCATAGTAAGACCCCTCGCCATGACGACCCCCGCCACCGACTGGAAAGAAGTCATCGCTCCCGACGAGCCCGCGCACTTCGACGCCCTGGCGGCCCAGCTGCGCGAGGTGCAGCGCGCCAGGGCGAAGTCACACGGGAGCGTCAGCCGCGGGCTGCACGCGAAGGCCCACGTGGGCCTCAGGGCCGAGCTGACGGTGCGTGACGGGCTCCCTCCGTGGGCGCGCGTCGGCCCCTTCGCCGCGCCCGGCACCTTCAAGGCGTGGCTGCGGTTGTCGAACGGCGGCGCCGTGCACGCCAGCGACAAGGCGCCTGACGTGCGGGGCTTCGCGCTGAAGGTGACCGGCGTGGGCGGCAAGAAGCTCATTCCCGGCATGGAGGACGCGCCCACGATGGACTTCCTGGCCATACTCACCCAGTCGATGCCCTTCAAGAAGCCGGCTGACTTCGTGGGCCTGGTGGTCGCGGCGAACGGCCCGAAGTGGCTGGCGCTGCCCCGCATTCTGGGCGTGCTCGGCCTCGACACCTTCCGCGTGCTGGGCGTGATGCAGAAGGGCATGGGCGCGCGCATCGAGTCGCTCGTCGAAGAGACGTTCTACTCGGTGCTCCCGATTCGCTGGGGCGACGCGGCGGTGAAGTACAGCTTCGCGCCGGTCAGCCCGCCCGCGCCGTCAGCCCCGGTGACGAACCCGCACACCCGGTACGCCGACGACGTTCGCGCGCGCGTCTCGCACGCGCCGCTGAGGTGGACGCTGCGCGTTCAGCCCTTCGTCAACGAGGCGCAGACGCCCATCGAAGACTCGACGAGGCAGTGGGACTCGCCCTGGCTCGACGTCGCCGACGTCACCGTGCCCGTGCAGGACCCGGCCAGCGACGCGGGCACGGCCCTCACCGCGCGCGTGGACACCTTCTCGTTCGACCCCTGGCACGCGCCCGTCGAGTTCCGCCCGCTCGGGGCCATGATGCGCGCGCGCAGCCACGCGTACCGCGACAGCACCATCGAGCGCGGCGCCGCGAAGGAGCCCACCCCCGACGTGTGGAGCTGAGCGCGCCCCGTGACCTTCGCCCTGCGCCTCACCGAGGTTCGCCGGCGGTTCGGCAAGGCCGTCGCGCTCGACGGGCTGTCGCTTTCGGTCCAACAAGGAGAGATCTACGGCTTCCTCGGCCGCAACGGCGCCGGCAAGACGACGACGCTCCGCATCCTCACCGGGGTGCTGCACGCCGACGCCGGCACCATCGAGGTGCTCGGCCAGCAGCTCAGCCGGGTGCCCGTCGAGCTCAAGCGGCGCATCGGCTCCGTCTCACAAGAGCAGCACTTCTACCCGTGGATGACGGGGCGCGAGCTGGGCCGCTTCGTCGCCGGCTTCTACCCGACGTGGGACCAGCTGGAGTTCGAGCGCCTCGCGAAGGTGCTCGACGTCGCCCTCGACAAGCGCGCCGCCGAGCTCTCGGGCGGCACCCGCACCAAGCTGGGCCTGGCCCTGGCCCTCGCGCCCCGGCCCGAGCTGCTGCTGCTCGATGAGCCCACCACCGGCCTCGACCCGGTCGCGCGGCGCGAGTTCAACGACCTCGTCTCGGCCATCGTGAAGGAGCGGGGCTGCACCGCCTTTCTGTCGTCGCACCTGGTCGACGAGGTGCAGCAGGTGGCCCACCGCGTGGGCATCATCCACTCGGGCAAGATGCGCATCGAGGGCGAGGTGCCGTGGCTGCTCGAGTCGGTGCGGAGGGTGAAGCTGCCCGCGCCGCTGCCGCTGCCGGCTGGCTTCGAGGCGGTGCGCGGTGACGTGTGGCGGGCCCCGCCCGAGCTGTGGAGCACCGCCGCCTGGCCCGAGGGCACGGTGGTGGAGCCGCTGAGCCTCGAAGACGTCTTCCTCGCCTTCGCCCGCACCGACGCGCTCGCTCCGGCGGCATGAGACGCCTGGCCCTCAAAGAGCTGCGGGAGCACGGGTGGGTCCTCGCGGTGTTGTTCGTGCTCTTCGCGCTGGGCCTCATGGTCTCGCTCAGCCGCGGCGACGAAGAGGGCGGGCGCTTCTCTGCCCTGAAGGACTTCCTCCTCACCTACGGGCTGGTGGCGGCGCTGGTGGCGGGCAACCGCCTGGTGGTGCGCGAGTACACCGGCAAGACGCAGCTGTTCCTCGAGGTGCTGCCCATCAGCCGCGCCGCGGTGGCGCTCACCAAGTGGCTCTTCGGCTGGGCCTGGGTGTCGCTCGCCGGGGCGTCGGCGTGGGCCGCGACGTGGTGGTGGCAGACGCGCACGGTGCCGGTGCCCCTCGAAGACGCGCTCCACGCGTTGGCGCCGGCGCTGCTGTGGCTCACCGCCTTCTGGTCGACCTGCTTCTTCGCGGGCCTGCTCGGCCGCTACCGGCTGCTCTTCTGGGTCGTCTGCGGGCTCCTCGTCTATTCGTTGAACGAGGTGGGGCAGGTGCAGGTGATGGAGACGCCGCCGTTCCACATCGTCTCCGAGGCGCTCGCCGTCGCCACCGCGTGGCAGGCCCTCGTCGACGTCGTCGCGTGTCTCGTCATCACGGCGCTCGGCCTGGGGTTGGGGCTGCTCCTGGCCACCGCGGGCGAGGGCTCCATCGCCGCCACGCTCTCGGGCCGCATGACGTCGCGCGAGCGGCTGCTCTCGTTCAGCACGGTGCTGGTCGGCTTCCTCCTCTTCAGCGCGCTCACCCGAGACCGCGACCGCCCGGCCTTCGCGCTCGAGTCGGTGACGCCGATGGCCTCGCCGGTGGGCCCCATCGGGGTGCTGCCCGGAGAGGGCGTCTCGGAGGCGTCGGCGCAGGCGTTGGTCGAGGCCGTGGCGGCCGACGTGGTGAGCCTGGTGCAGGTGATGGGCTTTCCGAAGCTGGCGGGCGTCTACGTCGTCTCGCAGCGCGGGCTCGACCCCGACGTGATGCTGCGGGTGCCGCTGGGAGAGAAGGACGGCGTCGTCTACCGCGCGAACCTGGCCGACGAGCGCTTCGACGCCATCAGCCTGCGCTACCGGCTGGTGCACTCCATCATCGGCGACGTCACCCACAACCGCGCCCTCGAGGAGGACCGCCACTGGCTGCTCGACGGCCTCTCGTCCTGGTGGGTGGTGCGCGGCGACGCCGAGGCCCGCGCCCTCTTGCGACGACGCGCCGCCGCGTCGCCCGTCGGCCTGTCCGTCGAGTCGGTGCGCCGGTGGAACGAGACCTTCGAGCAGGCGGGAGACTGCTTCGGCATCGCCATCAGCTTCACGCTCGTCGACGCGCTGGTAGACGAGGTGGGCGAGGCCGCGCTCGTCGCGCTCGCCAGGCGCGTCTTCGTCAAGCCCCACCAGGACCTGCGCGACGTGCTCTTCGAAGAGAAGCTCGGAGCGTTGCTGCGGGCGCAGGGCGTGCCCTTCGAGGCGCTGGTGGCGCGGGCCGAGGCGGCGCGACGCAACGCAGGCGGCCCGCTCGGCTACCAGGGCGCGTTCGAGCTGATGTCGCAGGGCGGGGGCCAGACGCGGGTGAAGTTCTCGCTGAAGCAAGCGGGCGCGCCGGTGACGCGCTGGCGCGGGCTCTCGGCCTCCACCGGGCCGTGGCAGCAGGGCATCGGTGACGCCGAGGCGTCGCGGGTCGACGCGCGCAGCGGTGAGGCCATGGCCGCCGCGACCTGGACGTCGGGTGAGCGGCTCTTCCTCGCCATCGAGGTGGACGACCCGACGCTGCGGTGCAGCGCGCGCGTGGCCCAGTCGTGGCAGGTGCTGCCGTGACGAAGACGCTGCTGAAGAAGGAGCTGCGCGCGCTGCGGCCCTACCTGCTGTTCGCGGTGGTGCTGATGCTGGTGACGGTGCTCGACCTCGTCCTCACCGCCTCGGGGCCGCGCTCGCTGGGCGACTCCTTCCGCTCCATCGCGGCCATGCCGCTGCCGCTCATCTTCGGCCTCATCGCGCTCGCGCTGGGCACCGGCATCTCGGTGAAGGAGCGCGACGACGGCACCCTCGCCTTCCTCGACGCGCTGCCGGTGACGCGCTCGAGGGTCTTCTTCGTCAAGCTGCTGGCCGCCATGCTGGTGCTGACGGCCTTCCCCGGCTTTCAGGTCGTCTGGGCCGCGGCCGAGCACGCGCTGGCCCGCGAGAGCCTCGACGCCGCGTTTCACTGGAACCTGCTGCTGGGCGCCTTCCTCATGCAGGTGCAGTTGATGGCGACCTTCCTCGCCGTGGGCACGCTGCTGGGGTTCGCGCGCAGCCTCACGTGGATGTTGGTGGGCGTGGTGGCGGCGGGGCTGCAGCGGTTGATTCACTTCGTGCCGCGCCTGGCGGCGCTCGACCCGCTCCAGCTGGTCGAGTCGGGCGTCGAGGGCGTCACCTGGCGGTACGAGCCCGAGGTCATCGGCGCGCAGGCGGCCATCGCCGGCCTCTGTGCGCTCACCTCATGGGCGCTCTTCGTGCGCGCCGGGCGCAGCCGCTCGCTCGCCGTCAGCCGGCCGGTCGTCGGCGCGCTGGTGACGCTGCTGACGCTCGCGTCGCTCATCGGCGCCCTGGTGCTCTGGTGGCAGCCGGGCTCGGACGCGGGCGGCTCCGACGAGCCCGACCTCGAGGCCGTGCCCGAGTCGGCGCCCGCCACCACCACCACCGCGCACTTCGAGTTCAGCTACCCCAGCATCGAGTCCACCCCGGCGCTCGCGCTCGCCGAGGTCGCCGACGAAACCTACGCGTCGGTGAGCGCGCTGTTGGGCGTCGACGGGGGCGCGCCCATTCTCGTCGACCTCTCGGGCTCCATGCGGAACACCGTGGGCACCGCCTTCATGGACCGCATTCGCATGCGGGCCGACGACGAGGCCGTGGCCACCCTCGCGCACGAGACGGCCCATGTGCTGGCGCGCCGCCTGGTGGGCGAAGAGGGCTTCACCCGGTGGTCGCAGGCCCGGGTGCTCGACGAGGGCCTGGCGTCGTGGGTCGAGGGGCACTTCCTCACCCAGAGCCCCGAGGAGCAGCTGGTGCTGGCGGCGCTGCTCGACCGCAACGAGCTGCGCTTCGCCGACGTCATCGACTTCGAGGCCTTCTCGCGCAACGGCGACGACGACCTCAAGTACGCCATCGGGCGGGGCCTCATCGACGCCATGGTGAAGCGCTACGGCGAGGCGTCGATTCACCACCTGCTGCGCGCCTTCGGCGACGAGACGCTGCCCCCGAAGCTCGCCGGCGCCGCGCTGTGGCAGGCCACCTTTCAGCTCGCCGGCATGGACCTGGCGCTGGTGGCCGACGACTTCTTCGGCGGCGTCGAGCAGACGCTCGCGGCGCGACGGGGAGCGGTCGACGCGCTGCCGAGGCCGCAGACGAAGCTGGTGACGGAAGACGGGTGGTACGGCATCGAGGTGGTGGCCGAGCCGCTCGAGGCGTACGGCGCCGTCGCGGTGCGCTTCCGGCCCGCGCCCGACAGCCCGCTCAACGAGTACGACCGCGTCTGGGTGCGCAACGGAGAGGTGGCCTGGAGGCGGGACACCCAGATTCAGCGCCGCCGCCTGTGCTTCCAGGCCGGGCTGGGCCTGAGCCGCAAGGCGACGCTGTTCGAGCCGTGGCAGTGCCTGCCGCTCTCGGCTGCCGCGCCGTACGAGCGTCGGCCTCAGAGTGAGGCCGAGGCCGAAGACGGCGTCGCCCTCGACGGGGGCGCGCCCGAGCTCGAGGCGGCCCCCGACGCAGGCGCCACGCGGTAGCGCCGGGTGAGGCGCCCAGCGGCGCATGGTAGACGCCGGCCGTGACCACCAACACGCCCGCGTCGTGGGGCCTGAAACCACCGCCCCGAGACCTCGAGACCGCCCCACCGCCCGTGAAGGCGAGGCTCCAGTACGCGCAGACCGTCTTCGTGAGCTTGAGCTTCGCCGGCGCCGCCGCGGGGGGCTGTCTGCTGGCCAACGCCCTGGCGCTGCCCGGTTGGTACGAGGGGGTGGGCCTCGCGCTCGTGGGGCTGCTCCTGGCGCTCGGGCCCTTCCTCATCGGCCGCGCGTTCGAGCGCGACACGCGTGCGTCGCTCCGAGAAGCCCCGGCGACGCGCTTCGTGGTGGTGTCCGTCGAGAAGGTCAGCAATCCGCCCGAGGAGTGGCGCGGTCATCACGTGGGACTCAGAGGGGTCGACCGGCCTGAGCTCGAGGCCGGCATCGTCACCGCCGCGCTGCCGGACGACTTCGCGGCTGACGGGGAGGAGGTCGTCGGGCTCCCCACCGTGCGAGGGGAGTACCTCGTCGTGGGCCTCACCGAGCGCGACGTCTTCTCTGCACGCCCATCGGCCACGGTGCCTCGCCACCTGCGCCGCGGCGCGTGAGGGGCCGTCCACGCGCCCGTTCACCCGTGCAGGGCACGTCGGCCGTGGCGCGGGGCTCGTGCTGCCGATGCGAAGCAGCGCCCTCGCGGAGGGCCCCTGGGGTCGCGATCCCCGTGAGCCGTCGGGTCTCCCTCGTCGGTGGCGTCGGGCCTTCGCCGTCGCGCCGGCGCGAGCCTCACCGCTGCACGGCCACCCCCTCGGCCTGGTCGGTCGGCTCGCTCCCGAAGTCGAACACCGCGCCCTGGTTCGTCGCCGCGCCCGTCGCTGCGTTCAGCTGCACGCGGAAGAGCTCGGTGACGCCGGTGATGAAGACGGTGCCCGTCCCCGGCCCGCGCTCGACGACGTCGCTGGTGGAGCCAAGCGGCAGCCCTGTCACCGCCGTGCCCAGCGTCAGCCCGTTCGGCGTGACGACGACCGGCGTCGCGCGGTTGCGGAAGGGCTGTGAGACGAGCGCCACCGAGCGCGCGCCGTCTGACGCAGGGTGGAACACCACGTCGGCGGGCTCCGCGATGACGGTGTCGCGGGTGACCAGCGTCGAGCTGCTGGTGCCGAGCGCCACCAGCGCCAGGCCCGGCAGGTTCGTCTCGTCGGCCACCAGGAGCAGGCCGCCCTTCGGCGAGACGCCAAAGCCCGCCGGCGTCCCGGTGACGAGGGGCGTGACGTGGTTGCCCGCCGCGTCCCACGGGTCCACCACCATCACGCGCGTCGGCCGGCCCTGGAGCCCGGGGCCCACCGGCAGCACCACCCGGCCCGTCTCGCGGTCGACGTCGAAGCGCAGCGCGGGGCCCGGAACCTCGGCGACCTCCACCGCGGCGCCGAGCGTCACCAGGTCTTCAGCCGGCGTGAAGCGCCACAGCGTGTAGTCCGACGAGCCCTGCGGCGCCGAGCCCACCACGTAGAGGTGCCGCCCATCGTGGCTGAAGCGCGCGTCGATGACGCTCCCGCGCGCATGGCGCTGCCTCTAGCAGGCGACGAGGGGGGTTCAGCAGCAGGCATCGGCGAGGCGCTTCGCCAGATGCGCGGCGGCTCGTTCCGCGGGCTCCGCCGAGCAGCCCAGGTCGGAGGAGGGCTTGAGCCTCAGACCGCCGCGTCGAAGCGGTCGAGGAAGTAGCTCGCCACCACGATGTCGGCCTTGCGGCCCTGCGTGGTGAGGCGCCCGAAGTTGTCGAGCGAAAGCCGCTCGGTGGAGCGCGCCTTGCCAACGCCGCGGTCGAGCTCGAGGGTGAAGGCCGAGTCGACGCCCGCGCTCACCTTCCACGAGGTGCCCGCCCGGGTCGCGGCCTCGGGCAACAGCCACTTCGCGTTCGAGAGCAGCCGCGTCGCGTCCTGCGGCGTCTTGCACTCGGCGCCCGCCAGCTTGCCCTGCGCGTTCACCAGCACCGCGCGCTTCTGCGTCGGCGCCTCGGCGCCCTTCGGCGTCAGGCCCATTTCGAAGAGGGCGCCGTGTTCGGTCTGCACGGCCTTCTCGGGCACCGTGGGGGTCGCGTCCTTCACGTCGTCGAAGAGCGCGCCCACCGCGTCGTTGAACGAGATGACCTTCCACGGGTTGCCCCGCACCTCGAGGTCATCGGAGCCGCCGAAGAGCGCCTGGGTCGACTTCTGCAGCTTGCCGAAGGTGGCGGCTTCGGTCGGCGTCGTCCTGGCGGCCAGCGCCTGCGCCACCGCGTTGACCTGCTTGACGGCGAAGGCGTCGGGAACCCCAGCGGCGGGCGCGGCGACCTGCTGGGCCTGCGCGGCGGCCGGCGCGTGCTGCACGGGCGCCTGATGCACCTGCGAGGCCTCTTGCATGCGCTGCATCTCTTGAATCAACCGCACGCGGTCTGCGGGCGACTTCGGGGCCTCGGTGCCGATGGGGGCGGGCTTGCGCTCGTTCTGATTCATGCGGCCACTTTGAACGGAAACGCCTGCCGAGTGAAGTGGGGTGACACCCGCGCGAGACAGTCGCCGCCAGCGAGGGCTCCCCGTCTTCTGGCGGCCGTGAGAAGAGCCCGCGCATGTCGCTTCGCCTCGTGCTGCCCTCGTGCTGCCTCCTCCTCCTCTCGTGCGGCGCGCAGCTGCCTCCAGCCGGCGTCGACGCCGGCGCGCTGGTCGCCGACGCTGGCGCGGCCGCGGCCGACGCGGGCGCGGACGCCGGGGTGGACGCCGGCATCGACGCCGGCGCCCCGATGGACGCGGGCCTGGCTGACGCGGGGCGCGTGGAGCCCGATGCCGGGGCGGCGGCGACCGACGGCGGGCGCGACCCGCTCGTCGTCGCGCGGCCCTTCGACGTGAACGTGCCGGTCGGCTACCGGGCCGATCAGCCGGTGCCGCTGGTGGTGGTCCTCCACGGCTACACCGCGACCGCCCAGGTGCAGGACATGTACTTCGGTCTCTCGCGGCTGGCGCAGACGCGCACCTTCCTCGTCGCGCTGCCCAACGGGCTGCGGGACGACATGCTGCAGCAGTACTGGAACGCCACCGACGCGTGCTGCGCCTTCGGCAAGACCAACGACGACGTGGCCTACCTCACCGCCGTCATCCGTGACGTGCAGGCGCGCTACGCGGTCGACCCGAAGCGCATCTTCCTCGTCGGCCACTCCAACGGCGGCTTCATGTCGCATCGCCTCGCGTGCGACCGCGCGGGCCTCATCGCCGGCATCGTCGCGCTCGCGGGCAGCAACTGGGCCGACGTCACGAAGTGCAACCCGACCGCGCCGGTGGCGGTGCTCCAGATTCACGGCACCCTCGACCCGGTCATCGCCTACAACGGCGGCGCCACCGTCGGCCAGCCGCCGTACCCCTCGGCCGAAGACTCGGTGCGCTCCTGGGGCGCGAAGAACGGGTGCACCGGCAACCTCTCGAACATCGGCGGAGACCTCGACCTGGTGACGGCGCTGCTGGGCGACGAGACGAAGCGCGAGGGCTTCACCGGCTGCCCGGCCAACGGCGCCGCCGAGCTGTGGACGATTCGCGGCGCCGGCCACCTGCCGCTCATCAACGACGCGTTCTCCGACCGCCTCTACACGTGGCTGTTGGCGCACCCCAAGCCGTAGCCGTGTCCCCCGACCCCTTTGGCCCCGGCATGTCGCTGTGTCTGACCTGTGGCCTCTGCTGCGACGGCACGCTGTTCCGCAAGGTGCCGCTCGAGCCCAAAGAGGGGGAGCGGCTCGGGGCGCGGGTGCGGCTGTCCGAGGAGGACGGCTCGCTGTGCCAGCCGTGCCGCGCGCTCTCGGCGCGACGGTGTGGCGTCTACGACGACCGGCCCTCGGTGTGCCGCAGGTTCCGGTGCCTCGCGCTCGAGCAGCTCGAGAAGGGGCAGCTCACCGAAGACGAGGCCCATGAGCTGGTGGGCGAGGCGCTGGCGCGACGGCGCGCGCTCGCCGAGGTGATGGGCTTCGACGACGAGGTGCACGCGCTCACGCTCGCCCGGGCTCAGGTGGCCGCCGGGCTGCTCGAGGGCGCCGCGCTCACCGCGCTCGAGCGGCTGAGCCGCACCCTCTTCTTCCTCAACCTCACCACCACGCCGGGGTGACGTTCAGAGGTGCGCGGCCACCGCCTCGGCGATGCAGCGCTCTTCGTTGGTCGGCACCACCAGCACCTGGCTCTTCGAGGTGGGCGCCGAGATGCATGAGGCGTTGGCCTCGTTGGCCGCGTCGTCGAGCGACAGGCCGAGCCACCGCAGCTGCGCCACGACGCGCGCGCGCACCACCGCGGAGCGCTCGCCCATGCCGGCGGTGAAGACCAGCGCGTCGAGCCCGCCCGCGGCGCAGGCCAGCTCGGCCACGGCCCGGGCGCAGCGGCGCACGAAGTACTCCACCGCCTCGCGCGCGGCCGGCGCGTCGCTCGCCAGCAGGGTGCGCATGTCGTTCGACAGCCCCGAGAGGCCCTTGAGCCCAGCCTCCTTGTACAGGAGCGCCTCGAGGTCCTTCAGCGGCAGGCCCTGCTGGTCGAGCAGGTAGAGCAGCACCCCGGGGTCGATGCTCCCCGAGCGCGTGCCCATCGGAACGCCGTCGAGCGTCGAGAAGCCCATGGTGGTGGCGACGCTGCGGCCGTTCACCAGCGCGCACAGCGACGCGCCGTTGCCGAGGTGGGCGACCACCACGCGGCCGTTCGCGACCGAGGGCGCCACCTCGCGCAGGCGACCAGCGATGAACTCGTACGACAGGCCGTGAAAGCCGAAGCGCCTGACGCCCTCGTCGAAGAAGCGGCGGGGCAGGGCGTAGGTCTCTTCCACGAAGTCGCGGGTGCGGTGGAACGCGGTGTCGAAGCACGCCACCTGCACCACGCCGGGGAACGCCGCCCGCGCGGCCCTGATGCCCGCGACGTTGTGCGGCTGGTGCAGCGGCGCCAGGGGCACGAGGCCCTCGAGCGTCGCCAGCACCTCGTCGTCGATGCGCGCGGGCGCCGAGAACCTCGCCCCGCCGTGCACCACGCGGTGCCCCACGCCCACCACCGTGACGCCGGCCTGCTGCGTCACCTCGAGGGCGCGCGCCATCGCCGCCGCGCCGGTCTCTTCCAGGGTCCCCCGCGCCAGCTCGGTCGCGCCGTCGTGGGCGAAGAGCGCGTACTTCACGGTGGAGCTGCCGGCGTTCAGCGTCAGGAGGGCGGGCGGCATGGGGCGACTCTCGGAGCGTCAGGTGGAGGGGACGGCCGACTTGCCGGTGCGCCTGAAGTGCGCCTCGAGCACCGCCACCGCGCAGCTGGCCAGGCGGGTGCTGTCGTCGTCGGCGCGGCTGGTCAGCATGATGGGCACCTTCGCGCCCACCACCAGCCCGGGCCCCTCGGCGTGCGCGACGAAGGCGAGCTCCTTGGCGAGCATGTTGCCGGCCTCGATGTTCGGCACCATCAGCACGTTCGCGCGGCCCGCCACCAGCGAGGTGATGCCCTTGCTCTGGGCGGCCTTGAGCGAGAGCGCGTTGTCCATCGCGAGCGGGCCGTCCACGAAGCCGCCGACGATCTGCCCGCGCTCCGCCATCTTCGAGAGCACCGCGGCGTCGAGCGTCGACTGCATCGCCGGGTTGACGATTTCGACCGCCGACAGCACGCCCACCTTCGGCTGCGCGTAGCCGAGCGCCTGCGCGAGGAAGATGGCGTTCTGCACGATGTCCACCTTGTCCTCGAGCGTGGGCGCGATGTTGACGGCGGCGTCGGTGACCAGCAGCAGCTCGGGCAGGCCCGGCACGTCCATCACGAAGACGTGGCTGATGCGCCGCACGCCGCGCAGCCCGCCGTCCTTGCGCACCATGGGCTTGAGCAGCTCGTCGGTGTGCAGCCGGCCCTTCATCACCGCCTGCGCCGCCCCCTGGTGCACCAGGCTGACGGCCTTCTCGGCCGCGGGGAACGCGCCCGCCGCTTCGACCAGCTCGAGGCCGTCGAGCGAGGCGCCCATGGCGCGCGCGACCTCACGAATCTTCGCCACGTCGCCGATGAGCACCGGCCTGATGAGGTTGTGCGCGCGCCCCAGCAGCGCCCCGCCGAGCGACGCGGCGTCTTCGGGGCACACCACCGCGGTGGCCAGCGGCTCCAGCGGCGCGCAGGCCTTCATCAGCCGCTCGATGTGCTGGTGGCGCACCACGGTGACGGGCGGCGCGAGTTCGTCGGGCACGTCGATGCGGGTGGCCGGCGCGATGACCTCGGCTTCGCCGGCGGCGATGACGCGCCCGTCGGTGGTGGTCACCCGGGTGTCGAAGGTGGCGCGGCCCTCGCCCCGCTTCGCCTTCACCGTCACCTGCGCCGTCACCGTGTCGCCCACCCTCGCTCGCTCGGGGAAGGTGAAGGTCTGCGCGAGGTGCCGGGTGCCGGGGCCGGGGAGCTGGTTTCCCAGCACGGCCGAGATGAGCGCGCCGGCCCACAGCTCGGGCGCCACCGCGTCGCTGTGCCCGTCGCCGTCGGGGTCGAAGCTGGGCAGCACCAGGGGGTTGAGGTTGCCGCTGGCGTTGGCGAAGACCCAGAGGTCGTTCGCCGTGATCTGCCGCACGAGCGACGCCGTCGCGCCGACGACCAGCTCGTCATAGGTGGTGTTTCGGGCCATGGGCCCACGCTACGTCGGCGCGGCGCGCGCGCCTAAAGCGACTTCGACGTCAGAGGTCGAACGAGAGCGCCCCGCCCGCGCCGCTGGGGAGCAGCCACGCCGTCGCCTTCGGGCCGCGGTACGACTGGTACTTGTTGGGGTCCTCTCCGATGAGGAAGAGCACCGTCGCCGTCACCGCCGACGCCAGGCCTACGCCGCCGGCGACGTACGAGATGGCGAGCTGGCTGTTGATCTGGTTGCGCAGGTCTTCCGCCTTCTTGCGCACCTCGGGGTCCTCCATCGAGACGAGCGACGACCGCAGGCCCGCGAACGAGCTGGGCTGCGACGGGTCTCCGTACGCCGCCTGCGCTTGGCCCTGCATCACGCCGAAGGTGGCGATGCCCGCGACGGCGACGCCGGCGGCGATGAACGCGCCCACGCGCAGGCCCCACTGCTTCTTCTCGTACGCCTCGATGAAGTCGGGGCTCGGCATCAACCGCACGGCCTCTTCGGTGACCTGGTCGGGCGCCACCCGCACCTGCTTCTGCACGGCGGTGAAGCCCTCTTTCTCGATGCGCAGCACGTGGGGCCCGCCGGGCACCTTCAGGCGCTGCGTCATCGGCGTGGTGCCCAGCTGGGTGCCGTCGACCTTCACGATGGAGCCGTCCTCCGAGGCGATGACGACCAGGTAGCCCTGGCGGCCCGTGAGGAGCGGCGCGATGAGCCCCGCCACGCCCTCGGTCAGGTGCGCCACCAGGTCGGCCTCGGAGCTGCCCTTGACCTCTCTCGAGCTGACCCGCGTGCCCGTCTTCACGTCGATGATGGTGAGGTCGAGCGTCAGGCCGGTGGTGGCCTTCTTCGCGTCGGTGAGCCGGGTGAGCCGGCCGTTGAGCATGAAGTCGACGCCGAGCTGGCCGGCGATGTTGCTGCTGCACGAGTCGTCGGTGCACCCCAGCAGCTGGCGCTGGCGCTCGAGCGAGAGCAGCGCGCGCACCTGGTCCGAGGTGGTGACCTGGAAGAGGCCGCTGCGGTCAATCTCGGTGGCGACCGAGCCCGCCAACATCGCCGCCAGCGACTCGTTGCCCGCAGACGTCTGGAAGTCGGGCACCGCCAGCTTCGGGTTGGCGGCGACGTCACTGGGGCTCTGGCTCAGCAGGGTGAGCAGCGTGGCGGCGAGCAGCATCGGTCAAACCCCCGGGGGAAGAGGCAGGCAGCCTAGTCGAAGCCCGTCAGCTGGCACGGTCGTTCTGACGCAGAGAACACGGCAGGGAGCGAGGCCTACGCAACGCTTGCGCTGGCTCGACCCGCCCGCCTCGCCCGGCGGCTCCGGCGCGCGCCGTGCACGTTGCCGGCGGGTGACCTCATCCGCTCCTCCCATC
Organism: Myxococcus sp.; assembly: GCA_014879945.1. Classification (GTDB taxonomy): domain Bacteria; phylum Myxococcota; class Myxococcia; order Myxococcales; family Myxococcaceae; genus Xiheimicrobium. The sequence continues at coordinate 8,794 of JACSRE010000133.1, read as the reverse complement.
GAGCCACGGCGCGGCCCCTTCAAGGCCCGCACGCTCGTCTTCGGCTGGGGCAACCCGTCGCGAGGCGATGACGGGCTGGGGCCGGCCTTCGTCGGTGAGGCGGCCAGACGTCACGACGTCGAGCTGCTGGTGGACTACCAGCTGCAGCCCGAGCACGCCCTCGACCTCATCGGGCGGGAGCGGGTGCTGTTCGTCGACGCCGGCACGGTGACCTCGGAGCCCTTCGAGGTCTTCACCATCACGCCGGGCCCGAGCGTGGCCGTCACCCACCACCTCTCGCCCGGCGCGCTCCTGGCGGCCTTCGAGCGCATCACCGGAACGCCCGCGCCGGCGGCGCACGTGCTGGCCATTCGCGGCGCGTCCTTCTCGGTCGGTGAGGGGCTCAGTGAGCGCGCCCGGAAGAACCTCGAGGCGGCGCTGGCCTGGTGGAGCGAAGGGGGCGTCGAGGCGCTCACCCCTTCCGGCGGCTGACGCGGGCCTTCGCCCGGCCGACGGCCAGCGTCACCACGAAGCAGGCGGCCAGCAGCAGCACGATGGCCGCGCCCGACGGCGCGTTGAGCTGCGCCGAGACGAGCACCCCGCCGACGCCGCTCACCATCGCCACCGCCACGCTCGCCACCGTCAGGCCCGCCACGCTGCGCGCGACGTTGCGGCCCGCCGCGGCAGGCACCAGCAGCATCGCCTCGACCATCAGGGCGCCCAGCACCTTCACCGACGCCACGATGACGAGGGTGAGGAGCACCACCAGCGCGTACTCCAGCGCGGCCGACGGCAGCCTGCGCGCGGCGGCGGTGCGCGCGTCGAGCGCGTCCACCAGGAGCGCGTTGTGCCACCAGCCGAGCCCGCCCAGCGTCACCAGCAGGGTGGCGGCCAGCACCGCGAGGTCGCCCCGCGTCACCGTCAGCACCGAGCCGAACATCACCGCCTCGAGCTGGTGCACGTTGAAGCGCTTCGTCACCACCACCAGCAGCAGCACCCCCAGGCCCAGGGTGAAGGCCAGCAGCACCCCCACCAGGGTGTCCGACGGCAGCGACGAGCGCCGGCGCACGAAGACCAGCGCCACCCCGCACAGCAACGAGAAGCCCAGCACGCTGGCCCACGGCGCGTCGACCGGCTCGCCCAACAGCACGCCGAGCGAGACGCCCGTCAACACCGCCTGCCCCAGCGCGGCCGAGAAGAAGGCGAGGCGCCGCGCCAGCACCAGCGGGGACAAGAGGCCCAGCATCGGCGCCGCGAGCGCCACCGCCACCAGCGCGCGCTGCACGAAGTCGAGCCAGAGGGTCTGGGTCACGGCGCGCCCGCCGAGAGGGTGGTGACGCCGGTCGAGAGGCGTGCGACCGCGTCGGCGTCGTGCGAGACCCACAAGGTGGTGAGGCCGGTGGCGCGCGCGCTGGACAACAGGTCCAACAGCCGTGCGCGCGCCGCCGCGTCGAGGCCGGCCTCGGGCTCGTCGAGGAGCAGCAGGCCGGGCTTCGTCGAGAGCGCGTCGGCCAGGAGCACGCGGCGCAGCTCGCCCCCCGAGAGCTCGCCCAGCTGCGCCTCGAGGAGCCCCTCGCAGCCGGTCAGCTCCAGCGCCTGCGCCGCCGCGCGCCGCACGCCCGGCGAGACGCCCAGCCACGCCGGCCTGCGGGTGCGCGACGCGGCGAGGAACTCGAGCACGGTGACCGGCGTGCCCGCGAGGCCCTCGAAGCGCTGCGGCACCACCGCCAGCGAGAGGCCCGCGGCGAGCTCCAGTGAGCCGGAGCAGGCCTCGAGCCCCAGCACGCAGTCGAGGAAGGTGGACTTGCCGCTCCCGTTCGGCCCCACCAGCGCGTGCACCTCGCCGGGAAACAGCTCGAGCGACAGCGGCGCGAGGCGCCCCTCGACCGACACCCCGCGCGCCACCAGCACCGGCCCGCTCACCGCGTCATCACCTGCACGATGACGTCGAGGTTCTGTCGCATGTCGTCCTCGAAGCGCGCGGCGGTGAACTCACCCGTCGCGACGTGGCTCACCACCGCGACCCGCGCGCCGGCCTCGGCGAGCACCTTCGCCATGGCCTCTGGAAACGACGCCTCGGACAGCACCACCGCAGCCTCGCGCGCCTTCAGCAGCGTCACCACCTCGGCGAGCTCGGCGGCCGACGGCAAGAGCCCGTGCGCGGGCTCCACCACCGCGGCCTGCTCGAGCCCCAGCTCCTGCAGGAGGTAGGCGTAGCCGTCGTGCACGGTCACCACCCGGCGCTGGGTGACGCCCCCCAGCCGCGTCACGGTCTGGGCGCGCAGGCCGCGCAGGCGTCGGGCGTAGCCGGCTGCGTTGGCCTCGAGCGCCTGCCTCCACTCGGGCCGCAGCGCCGCGAGCGCCCTGGCCAGGGTGTACGACTGGGCCGCGGCGTTGCCGAGGGAGAGGAAGGTGTGGGAGTTGGGCGCGACGCTGCCCTGGCTTCGCAGCAGGGGCGTGCCCTCGTTGAGCCGCACGCGGGTCAGCCTCGCGTTGCCGGCCGCGCGCACCATCTCGTCGAGGAACGCGTCGTGCCCCAGCCCGTTCTCCACCAGCACGTCGAGCGTGGCGAGCGTGGCCACGTCTTGTGGGCGCGGCTGGTAGCTGCCGATGTCGACGTCGCCGGGCACCACCGGCACCAGCTCCACCGGTAGCCCGCGCGTCACCTGCGCCGCCCACGAGTAGTACGGGTGCAGCGTCACCCCCACCTTGAGGGGCGCCGAGGCCACCAGCGCGAGGCAGACGAGCGAGGTCATCGCGTCGAGGCCGTCACCGTCGTGGGGCCGCACGCCGGCAGCCGCTCGAGCGCCGCCGCGTCGTGCGCGGGAATGATGAGGAGCTCGGGGCGCGCCTTCGACAGCGCGTGGAGGAAGCCGAGGGCGTCGCCGGTCTGCGGGACGTCGCTGTCCAGCCGGGCCAGGGGGTTCTTGTGCGCCGGCGCCTCGATGCCCCGGCTCGTCCACGAGGCGTCGCCGGTGAAGAGCGCGGTGCGGCCGTCGATGAGCTTCACGAAGAACGCAGTGCTGCCCGGCGTGTGGCCCGGCAGCGGCACCGCCACCAGCGCGCCGTCTCCGAAGACGTCGAACGACGAGGGGAACCCGTCTCGCGCAGGGCCCTGGAACTCGAAGGAGGCCATGCGGTCTTTCGCGCGCGCCAGGTGGTGCGGCATCACGCCCTCGTCGAGGTAGCGCCTCAACCCGCGCGCCCACTCCAGCTCGGGCCGCGAGAGCAAGACGCGCGCGTTGGGCACGTCCCCGAGCGCGCCTACGTGGTCCCAGTGCACGTGCGTCGCCAGCGCCAGCGAGACCTCGGCGGGGTCGAGCCCGGCGGCCGACATCACCTCGTGCATCGGCGTCTTGGTGCGCGGCGGGCCCATGATGACGGCGAAGAGCTTTGGCGCGCGCACGAGGTCGAGCGCGACGTCGCGGCCGAACGCGGGGTCGATGACCACCAGCCCGCTCGGGTGCTTCACCACCACCGAGGCGATGCCGTACTCCCAGGGCTCGAAGCTCCACTCGGCGACGCCTTCGACGCGTGAGCGCACCAGCCGCTCCTGCATCAGCACGCACACCTCGACGCCGCGGCCCGGAAGCGCCGTGAGGCCGGTCGCCGGCAGGTCAGGCACCCGAATGGGCGGCGCACACGAGAGGAGGACGGAGGCGGCGACGACCAGGGCGCGCATGAGAGCGTCGCCTTATGCCGCAACGCGCGCGCGATGGCACCTCACCGACGAGGGCGCCGCCGTCGGCGAGGCGATGCACCTGCGCCCTCGCTCCGGCCTGGCGTCTCCTCGTTCTGCGGCTCTGGCGAGGCCGCTGGGCGAGCGCAGCCGCCGCGCGACGACCTCGTGGGGCTTCTTCTCGCGAGGCGTCTGGGCGAGCGCACTCGCCGCCACGCGACGACCTCGTGGGGCTTCTTCTCGCGAGGCGGCTGGGCGAGCGCACTCGCCGCCACGCGACGACCTTCGTTCAGCGCTTCTTCTTGCGCGGTGTCTGCGCGAGCGCGCTCGCCGCCGCGCGACGACCCGCCGGGCTGGTGACCTTGCGTGACAGCGCCTTGCCGGCGGCGCTGGCGGCTTTGGTGCCGGTGTGCGCCTTGCGGCCGGTCTGCGCGAGCGCGCTGCCCGCCGCCGTCTTGGCGTTACGGGTGGCCTTCGGGTTTCGCAACGTGCGCGAGGCGGCGGTCGCTGCGGACCGACGCGTCTGAGACGGCTTTCGCTTCGCTTTGGTGGTGGCCATCGCCGCACCCTACTCGACTGAACGAGACGAGGGGGGCCCATCGGCTACACTCGGCAGCCGTGACTGTCCTCGAGCCCGGCTCCACGTTCGCCGGCAAGTACCTCATCGACGGCGTGCTCGGCAAAGGCGGCATGGGCGCCGTGTATTCGGCGACCAACCAGGCCATCGGCCGGCGCGTCGCCATCAAGGTGCTGGTGGCCGACCTGGCCGACCGCGACGACATCAAGGCGCGCTTCGAGCTCGAGGCGCGCGCGGCCGCCGTCATCAACCACCCGGGCATCGTCGACGTGCTCGACATGGGGCAGACGGCCGAGGGCGAGCCCTTCATCGTCATGGAGCACCTCGACGGGGCAACCCTCAAGGCCGTCTTCAAGAGGCGCGGCGTCTTCTCGCCCGCCGAGGCGGTGGCGGTGGCTCAGCCGCTGCTCGACGCGCTCGCGGCGGCGCACCAGGCCAGCGTCATTCACCGCGACATCAAGCCGGCGAACATCTTCCTGTGCACGCGGCCGCAGCGCCTGGTGAAGCTGCTCGACTTCGGCATCTCGCGCTTCGGGCAGAGCACGGGGCTGACCCACTCGGGCACCGCGGTCGGCACGCCCAAGTACATGGCCCCGGAGCAGCTGCTCGGCGAGAAGACCCTGGGGCCCGCGGCCGACCTCTACTCGGTGGGCGCGGTGCTCTACGAGCTGCTCGGCGGGCGCGCGCCCTACGACGCCGACAGCGACATCGCCACCCTCGCGAAGCTGCTCCAGGAGGAGCACCAGCCGCTCATCGAGGTGCGCGCAGACCTGCCGAAGAGGCTGTGCGCGTTCATCGACGCGCTCCTGGTGAAGGACCCGGCGCAGCGCCCCAGCGACGCGGGGCAGGTGAAGCAGGCGCTCACCGAGCTGGTGGCCCCGGGCGACCTCACGCCGCTGTTCGACCTCGCGCACGAGGCGGCGTCACGCACCGCCACCGGCGGAACGCCGCGGCCGGCGTCGAACGTGCCCCGCACCGCGCCCACTGCGCCGGCGCGACGGCCCTCGGTGACGCGCATGCCCGCGGCCCGCGCCGCGACCCCAGCCCCACCCGCGCCGCCGCGAAGGAACTCGGCCACGCGCATGCCGGCGGCGCGGCCCCCCGCGGCCGACGCGTCGCCCGCGCCGCGCCCGTCGTCAGGGAGACGTTCGACCGGGCGCACCCCGAAGCCGCCGCCCGCCGAGCTGAGCTCCACCTCTGCCGCGCTCGAGCCGGTGGCTGAACGCAGCGGCGCCGGTGGGCTCAAGAAGCTCGTCCTCGGCGTCGCCATCGGGGTGCCGCTGCTCCTCCTGGGGGCCTGGGGCTCCCAGCGCCTGGCCCCGAAGGAGCCCTTCGTCGCGGAAGAGCCGGCGCCGGCCGAGCCGACGAAGAAGCCCTCAAAGGCCGTCCGCAAGCCGGTCGCCAACGCGGTGCCGACGGCGGTGGTGGTGACGCTGCGCGCCGAGCCGGCCGACACCCGCTTCGAGGTCGACGGCGAGAAGCTCGACGGCAACCCGCTCACGCTCAAGCGAACGAAGGGCAGCGACGTGTCGGTCATCGCGAGCGCCCAGGGCTTCGAGCCGAAGTCCCTGAAGCTCCGCTTCGACGAGGCCCACGAGGAGCGCGTCACCTTGAGCCGGCCCCCGGTGGTCGCGCCGCCCCCTTTGAAGCCCGGCCAGAAGCCGCCACCTCAGGGCGCGAAGAAGCCCGGCAAGCTGACGGTGGACGAGACGAACCCCTACGAGTGACGACCCCTGCCGCGGCCTTCGGGTAGGCTGGGCGCGTGCTCTTCACCCGCTGGTTGCTCGCGCTGACGTTGGCCTCGTCGTCGCTCGCCTTCGCCGAAGGCGCGGCGGCGAAGAAAGAGGCCGCGGCCAGGAAGAACGAAGCGGCCGACCACTACAAGAAGGGCGTGGCGCTCTTCAAGGAAGGTGACTTCGCGTCGGCGCTCGCCGAGTTCCGCGCCGCCTACCAGGCCCTGCCCAGCTTCGAGGTGCTCTACAACCTGGGGCTCACCGAGCGCCGGCTGTTCAAGTACGGGCAGGCGGTCAAGACCCTCAACCGCTACCTCGACGAGGGCGGCAAGAAGGTGCCGGCGGAGCGCCGGGAGAGCGTCGAGAGCGAGCTGGCCCAGATTCGCGCGCTCACCTCGAAGGTGCTGGTGACGGTCGAGGGGCCGCCGGCGAAGGTGTTCGTGGACGGCGAAGAGGTCGGCGCCTCACCGCTCGCCGACCCGGTGTTGCTCGGCCCCGGAAAGCACACCATTCGCGCCGCCCGTGACGGTGAGCCCGACGCGTCAGAGACCTTCGAGCTCGCGTCGGGCTCGACGAGAGAGGTGAACCTGTCGCTGAAGGCCCCGGCGGGGCAGGGCCCGGTGGAGATCACCATCGAGACGACTCCGCGCGAGGCGGTGCTGATGCTCGACGGCAAGCTGGCGGGCCTGTCGCCGACGAAGGTGGAGCTGACGCCCGGCTCGCACGAGCTCATCGCCGAGCTCGACGGGTACCAGGCGACGCGCACCGACGTGGTGGTGGAGGCGGGGAAGCCGCGCACGGTGAAGCTCAAGCTGGTGGCGGGCGGGGCGGCGTCGGGCGGCGAGGGCGGCCGCGGCCGGTTTCCGGTCGTCGGCGTGGTCTTCTTCGGCGCGGGCGTCGTCGCCGGCGGCCTCGCGGTGTTGTTCGCGGTGCAGTCCAGCAACGCGTCCCGGCAGGTCTCGGAGTACTTCCGGCTGGGCGGCCCCTGGGACCCGATGCGCGTCGCGGTCGAGCAGGCGGGGCGGCGAGACCAGACCCTCGCGGGCGTCTTCCTCGGCCTCTCGGGCGCGGCCATCGCCGGGGGCGTCATCGCCACCATCGTCAGCCTCGCCGGCAGCGCCGACGACGGCGACGCGCACCTCTTCCTCACCCCGCTTCAGCATGGAGCCCTGGCCACATGGGCGACCCGGTTTTGAGGCGCGCGCCGTGGTGGGCCTTCGTCGTCGCGCTCGCGCTGGGCACCGCCGCGGGCTGCTCGTTCTACTCACCCACCATCGTCGACTGCGCCATCACCTGCGCCGAGGACGGCCCCTGCCCGGGCGGCACCTCCTGCCGCAACGGCTTCTGTCGGCCCGAGACGGCGATGGGCGACTGCGCCTGCAAGCTTGGCGACACCCGGCCGTGCGGCGGTGGGCGAGGGGAGTGCAAGCCAGGCAGCGAGAGCTGCACCGCCGAGCGGGTGTGGAGCGGCGTGTGCGTCAACGAAGGCCGCCCAGTCGCCGAGGTCTGCAACAACAAGGACGACGACTGCGACGGGCTGGTGGACGACGACGTCACCGACCTCCAGGCGTGCGCGCTGAGCCTGGGCGTCTGCGCCGGCAAGAAGAACCGCTGCGAGTCGGGCGCGCAGCTGGTGTGCGACCCCTCGGACTATGGGCCTGCGTACGAGCAGGTCGAGACGCGCTGTGACGGGCTCGACAACGACTGCGACGGCTTCACCGACATTCGGCCCCTCACGGTGTTGACCAACGAGGGCTCGACGACCGCGCCGTTCCAGTTGCTGGCGATGCCCCAGGGCTTCGCGCTCGTCTTCGAGCGACGGCCCGCCGCGGGCTCGCCGGAGCTCATCGTGGCGCGCTACGACGAGCAGTTCTCCTTCCAGCGCAGCGCGGTCGTCGCCCGGCCGCCCCCCAACGCCTTCCACGCGCGGGCCCTTGGCGAGGCCGTCTACGTCGCGACCTCGAGCGATGGCGGCGTCGGCCTGACGCGGGTGAACACCCAGGTGAGCGGCGACGGCGGGCTCGAGCGGTTCGAGGCGCTCCTCGACGCGGGCTTCAGCGGCGGCCTGCGGCTGGGCGTGGGGGAGCAGGCGGTCAGCACCTTCCTGGCCGACGGAGAGGACCGCGCGCGCATGCTCGTCTGGCAGCTCGACGGCGGCCTCTCGACCGTGCGCGACCTCAACGCGGGCCCGGGCGTGCCGGTCACCGTCTCGCTCAACTCGGTGAACGTGAGCGACCGGGGCCACTTCGTCATCTACAGCGCCGACGACCCGGCCGGCGACACCGTGAGGCAGTTGGTGCGACTGGGCGACGGCGGGGTGTGGAGCCCGCCCTTCTTCGGCGGGGTCGAGGCCGAGCTCACCGAGTGGGACGCCGGGGTCTCGGCCGCCTACTCGTACTCGAGCACCAGCAACTCGCTCTCGGGCGTCTACTACCTGCCCGACCTCACCCGCGGGCTCACCGAGGTCGCCGCCGCCGCGTCGTTCCTCTCGCAGCAGTGGGGCGCCTCGTCGGCCGTCAGGACGCAGGCGGGCGACCTCCACCTCGCCATGCAGGAGCGCACGCCCGGCGGGGGGCAGCAGATCGTCGTGGGCACCTCGGTGCCGGTGGGCGACACCTTCAGCTTCCGGCTCCGCAACCTCGACGGCGGCGCGGGCGTGCCCGCGGTGCTGACCTCGACGCTCGAGCCGGCGTGGCTCCTGGTGGGGTGGCGCGACACCAACTCGATTCGAATTCGAAAGGTCTGCGCGCCCTGACGCTGCTATGAAACGACCCGTGTCAAGGCACGGCGTTGGTTGTTCGTCCTGACCACTCCTTCGTTCGTTCT
>JACSRE010000376.1 GCA_014879945.1 Myxococcus sp. | reverse complement strand
GTCGCTCCGCCATCGGCGCCGCTGCCGCCACTTCCGCAAGAGGTGGCGAACGTGAGGGCGACCGCGAGGGGCAGGAAGGTGGAGCCCGTGAGGTGGTGTGTGTGATCGCCCTCCCGACACGGCACCACCCCGCGAATACGGGAGTCGCCGAGTCGTGTGCGCGTTCAACCGACCTGCGGGCGCACCCGACGCTTCAAGCGTCTTCGTCTTCGTCGCCGGGGCCCAGCTCAGCGGCGAGGCGCTCGATGCGCTCTCGCAGGGCCTTGCGCTCCGGCATCGCGGGGTCGACCTCGAGCAGGTGCGCCAGGCGCTCGATGACCGACGAGACCAGCTCGAGGTCCTTCGACTTCTCGGCGTCGTCGAAGAGGGGCAGCGCGGCCTGCTTGGCGAGCTCGTTCTCTTCGAAGTCGAGCAGCGCGTCGAGCGCCGACAGGCGGTTCCAGAAGTCCCGCTGCGAATCGAGGGCGATGGCCGAGAAGGCCCTCACCGCGCCGTCGCGATCGCCGCGCTGGGCCTGGACGATGGCCGACGCCACCCCCTTGCGCTGGCTGATGAGGGCCTCTTCGATGGCGACGAACCGGTCGGCGAGCGCGTCGTGCTTCTTCTTCGCCAGGGCCTCGCCCATGCCGTCGAGCGGCTCCATCCAGTCGTTGAGGGCGCCGATCAGCTCGCCGATGAAGAGGTCGCGGCGCGGCGGAGGGGGAATCGAGGGCAGGTACGCCTCGACGACCTTGAAGCGCGTCTCGAGCGTGCCCTGGTCCTTCTTCTCGTCGAGCAGATCGGCGAGGTCCTTCATCAGGTTGATCACCGCGAGCGCGACGTCGGTGGGGGCGATCTGCCCGGGCAGGAGCCGGCGCCACAGCTCCTCGGCCGCCGCCGCGGGGAACCGTGAGAACTGGCCGGTGCCCTTCCACCCCTCGTGCCACTTCATCGCGATGGCGAGCGGAAAGTGCTCGGCCGCGGCCGCCTTGAAGGAGGCCTCGTCGATCTTCACCCCGTAGTGCGCGAGGGTGCCGATGATCGCCTCGACCGGGTAGCAGTCGATGCCGCGCTGCTGCCAGCCCTTGTCGACGCGCTCAGTGGCCATGGTGCCCCACCTTCCGGTGCGCCTCTTCGAAGCGGGACACGACGCCTTCCACGAACGCGGGGTCGCCCTTCATCGCCGGCGCGCGCTCGAGGTGACGGGCCATCAGGTGAATCACGCTGTCGGCGAGCGGCCAGCGGTTCTCACTCGCGGCGTCGTCGAACAGGGTCAACCCGTGCTGCTTGAGCGGCTCGATGGCCTCGAGCTGAGAGAGCGCGTCGAGCGCCCAGTAGCGGGTGAAGATGGTGCGCCCGGGCGCGGCCGAGACGAGGGCGCTCAGCTTCGCGAGGCCGTCGGAGGAGGCTCCCGCCTGCGCCTCGAGCAGGGCGGTCACCACCCCTTTGCGGTCGGGGAAGAGGTTCTCTTGCGAGGTGGCCACGCGCTGGGCGAGCGCGGCGTGCCCGGCGCGCTGCAACGCCGAGGGGAGCTGCTCGAAGGGCTCGGCGAAGCGGTCGAGGAAGCCGACCAGCTCGCTGGTGAAGAGCGTGCGCGTCTCGGAGGGCGCAGGCAGCGTGGCCACCAGCTTCTCGAGCTCGTCCACGGCGGGCTCGACCTCGGCGGGCTTGCCCTGGAGGAGCTCCGAGGCCCGGCCCAGCACGGTGACGATCTTCTCGGCGAGGTGCGCGGGCGTGACGCGCTCGGGGAAGAAGCGGCGCATCAGCTCGTCGGCGGCGGCGTACGGGAACGGGAGGAACGGGCCGGTGCCCTTCCAGGCCAGCTTCCACTCTCCGGCGATCTGCATCGGGTACTGGGTGCCGCCGAGGGCCTTGAAGCTCGCCTCGTCGGCCTTCACGCCGTAGTGGTTCAGCGTTCCCAGGATGGCGCCCGTCGAGTACCCGCTCAGGCCCTTCGTCTTCCACTGCTTGTCGACACGCTCGGTGCTCATGCGCGGGCTGTATCGCAAAGGTGCTGGTGCATCACCCGAAATGGCCGTGCCGGCCCGCGCCCTTCGCGAACCGCGCGGCGCCTTCGACGCCCTCGTCGCGCAGCGCCGAGAGCCCGCCGTCGAACTCGCGCGACAGCGCGGCGGGCAGCGCGTGCTCCCACTGCGTCAGCGCCGAGCGGCGGTCGGCGCGTAGGCAGGCCTGGGGAAAGGCAGCGAGCGCTCGCGCCAGCGCCTCAGCCGCGGCCCTCGCCTGCCCCTTCGGCACCACGCGGTTGGCGAGCCCGATGGCGAGCGCCTCGTTCGCGTCGACCGGCCGCCCGGTGAGGATGAGGTCCATCGCGCGCGACTGGCCGATGAGGCGGGGGAGCCGAACCGTGCCTCCGTCGATGAGCGGCACGCCCCAGCGACGACAGAACACGCCGAACACCGCGTCCTCCTCGACGACCCGCAGGTCCGCCCAGCACGCCAGCTCGAGCCCCCCCGCCACCGCGTAGCCGGTCACCGCCGCGATCACCGGCTTCGAGAGCAGCAACCGCGACGGCCCCATCGGCCCCGCGCCCATCGGATCGACGCGGTTCTGCCTCGGCGTGCCGACGGACTTGAGGTCGGCCCCTGCGCAGAAGGTGCCCCCCTCGCCGAAGAGCACCGCCACGCGCGCCTCGTCGTCGGCGTCGAACGCCTGAAAGGCCTCGGTCAACGCGGCGCCCGTCGGCCCGTCGACGGCGTTCCTGGCTTCGGGGCGGTGGAGGATCACCGTGGTGACGTGGCCACTTCGTTCGGTGCGGACCGACATGGAGCTCCTTCGGGGTTCGAGCAGACGGCGAGCGACCAAAGCGGGAAAGCGCGCGCCCGGCAACGCGCCGCGAGCGAAGTGAAGGCGCGCGCCCTGAAAGGCGTTAGAACCCGCGCTGCATGGACGACCGCATTCGCAGCGCGCTGGCGTCGCACGGCGCCACGCTCCAGTCGGTGAAGAGGCTGCACGGCGGCGCCTGCCAGGAGAACTTCAAGGTCGAGCTCTCGATCGGCGGCGCGCCCACCACCCTGGCGCTGCGGAGCGACGCGAAGACCTCGCTGCCGGGGAGCATTCGGCGCAGGGCCGAGTACGCGGTCATTCAAGCGGCGACCCGGGCGGGGGTGAAGACGCCCGCGGCGCGGTGGCTCTCGCCCGATCTCCTCCGCGACGGCGCCGACGCCTACTTCCTCGACTGGGTGAACGGCGAGGCCATCGGCCGACGGGTGGTGCGAAACCCCGAGCTCGCCGAGGCGCGCCTTATGCTCGCCGAGCAGCTCGCCTCGACCCTCGCGAAGCTCCACGCCGTCACGCCAGAGGCGACGACGCTGCCGCTCGAGCTGCCGAGCCCCTCACCCGCCGAGGCCGCCCTCGCCACCCTTCGCGCGATGATGGACGTGATGCCGGGCGCGTACCCGGCGGTCGAGTTCGCCGTGCAGTGGCTGGCCGCCCGCGTCCCCTCGGAGCGCGAGGTGGTGCTGGTGCACGGCGACTTCCGCACCGGCAACTTCATGGTGACGCCCGAGGGCCTGTCGGCGGTGCTCGACTGGGAGTTCGCGCGGTGGGGCTCGCCCTACGAAGACCTGGCGTGGATCTCGGTGCGCGACTGGCGCTTCAACCGCCTCGAGCTGCCCGTGGGCGGCTTCTCGAAGCGCGCGCCGTTCTACGCGGCGTATGCGCGGGAGCGCGGCCGGCCCGTCGACGAGGCCGCGGTGCTGTGGTGGGAGATCGTCGGCAACCTGCGCTGGGCGCTGGGGAGCGTGAGCCAGGGTGAGCGCTACCTGTCAGGTGAGCAGACCGATCTCGAGCTGATCGCCATCGCCCGGCGCAACGTCGAGATGGAGTTCGAGGCGCTTCGCCTGATTCGCCGAGGGAGGCTCGACTGACATGCAGCACCGCCCCGATCACCCCACCCTGCTCGACGCCGTGGCCCAGTTCCTCCTCGGTGAGATCGCCCCGAAGCTCGAGGGCGACAAGGCGCTCCAGTTTCGGGTGCTGATCGCGGCGAACCTGGCGGGCGTGGTGGCCAACGAGCAGCGCACCGAGGCGCGCCGGTTCGACGCCGAGGTGGCGCGGCTCTCGGCGCTCCTGCCCGACGAGGCGGCTGCGCTGCCGCTGGCTTCGACCGACCGCCAGGCGCGCCTGAACGCGCTCGAGCAGCTCAACCGCGCGCTGGCGACGAAGCTGCGCGCTGGCGCCTTGCCCGACGAGACCCTCGCCCTCACGCTCGAGGCGCTCTTCGCGACCGCGAAGGACACGCTCGAGGTCACCAACCCGCGGTTCGACTGCTCCCACGAGGCCTGAGATGGACTTCCTGCTCAACGAGACCCTGTCAACGACGCGTCGTCGCGTGCGCGAGTTCGTCGACGCGCACATCATACCCGCTGAAGACGCGATCTTCGCCGAGGACCGCGCCGGCAAGCGCGACACCCTCAAGCAGCTCCAGGCCCGCGCGCGCGCCGAGGGGCTCTGGGTGCCGCACCTGCCGCCGTCGATGGGCGGGCTCGGCTTCGGCCCGATGGGCATGTGCGCGCTGTTCCGCGAGATGGGCCGCAGCCCGGTAGGCGCGAAGGTCTTCAACTGCGACGCGCCCGATCAGGGCAACATGGACCTGCTGCTGATGGCCGCGAGCAAGGCGCACCAGGAGCAGTACCTGGCCCCGCTGGTGCGCGCCGAGGTGACGAGCGCGTTCTGCATGACCGAGCCCGCGCCGGGCGCCGGGGCCGACCCGTCGAACCTGCGCACGGCGGCGACGCGGGTGGACGGCGGGTGGGAGATCACCGGCCGCAAGTGGTACTCGACGGGCGCGCGCAACGCGTCGTTCCTGGTGGTGATGGCCCGCACCAGCCCCGACCCGCGCACCGGCGCCTCGATGTTCCTCGTCGACCGCAAGGCGAAGGGCGTCGAGTACGTGCGCGACATTCCCACCCTGGGCGATCAGCCGCTCGACCACCACGAGGGTGAAGTGGCCTTCGAAGGCGTGCGCGTGAAGGACGACGCGGTGCTCGGCCAGATCGGCGAGGGCTTCAAGCTCGCCCAGGTGCGCCTGGTGCCCGCGCGGCTGACCCACTGCATGCGGTGGCTGGGCCTCGCCGAGCGCACCCTCGAGCTGTGCAAGAAGTACATCAGCGAGCGCATGAGCTTCGGCAAGGAGCTCGCGCGGCACCAACTCATCCAGGAGTTCATCGCCCGCAACGTCAGCGGCATTCACGCCGGCAACCTGATGACGCTGCACGCCGCGTGGATGCTGGAGCAGGGCAAGCCGAAGGAGGCCAAGCCCTACTCGTCGATGGCCAAGACGCACGTCGCGCGGCTCTTGTGCCAGGTGCTGGACGACGCCATTCAGATGCACGGCGGGCTGGGGTACTCGGACGACGTGCCGTTCGGCCGCTGGTACCGGTCGGCGCGGGCGGCACGCATCGCTGACGGGCCCGACGAGGTGCACATCATCACGGTGGCGCGCGACTACCTGCTGGGCAGGCTCGAGGTGCTCGTCTGAGCCCGGAGCCATCGCCGCACGCTCGCCGCGACTGAGGGCGCTGCGCGCGGGCCGGGGGAGCCGCCGAGTGCCTGTGCCTCGACACCGCCATCGCTTCACGGGGAGCCCGAGGCGCTGCGGGCTGGTGTCACCCCGAAACGAGCCAGTGCTCCGTTGACGCCCGCAGGCGACGCGAGGCGGACCGCCAGGCAGACGGCGCGCGGTGTTCAGCTCCGCGTGCTCTCGAGCGACAACCATCGTCACGCGGACCCTGACCCAATCGACTTCTGCCCGTGCGTGCTCGAGTGGGTTGCGCTGGCGGCGCGAGGCCTCCCTCCCGCGGACCTCCGGAACCACGGAGGCATCGCGCGAGCGCCGTTTGAGTTGCGAGAGCGACGCCGCGGTTCGTTCAGCGCCTCGCGGCCAGTTCAGGAGCGCCGCGGGACCGGCGGCGACGAAGTCGGCCCCCGAAGATGAGCAGCCCCAACGCAGCGAGGCCCGGCGCCCCGGCGCAACTGCACCCCGTCGGAGGCAGGGCGCGACACATGCCCAGCTCGCACGTTTGATCAGCCGAGCAGATGGCGCAGGCGCCCCCGCTGGTGCCACAGGCGCTGTCGGAGGGCGTGACGCACACCGTCCCGTTGCAGCAGCCAGCGCACGTCAACGCGCTGCAACTGAAGACTCCCGTTCCACCGCCCGCCGCGGAGCCACCGGCTGCGGAGCCACCGGCCGCGGAACCACCGGCCGCGGAGCCACCGGCCGCGGAGCCACCAGCCGCGGAGCCACCGGCTGCGGAACCA
>JACSRE010000423.1 GCA_014879945.1 Myxococcus sp. | reverse complement strand
GGCGGGCAGCGCGAAGAGCGCCAGTGCCGCCGAGAGGATTGCCAGGTTGCGATTCATGTTCGTCTCCGGGTGCTGCGGGTCGAGTCCGGGGTGGCGCTTCTTCAAGAGGCGATCCAACCGGTGTGGGGTGGCAGAATGACCGAAACCCGGCAGGTTGCGAGTTTGCCGCCGGGAGCGGCCGGGAAGTGGGGGCCTCGACCCCACGCTCGATCGGGGTGCCAACTCCACACCTCGTCGGGGGAGGGCAGGTGTAAGAAGCCGCCTCATGACTCGACTCCTGGTGGCGTTGACGGTGACGGCCTCGCTGTTCGCGTGTGGAACGCCGTGCTCGCGGGTGGCCGCGGCCGAGAGCAACGCCGATGAGAAGGGCAAGGGCTGCAACTCGAGCCGCAACGCCTGGCCGACGTCGCGCGCGCAGACCTGCGAGAACAACCTCGCCAACTGCACGCAGAACGACACCAGGCAGCTCGACCTCTACGCGAACTGCCTCAACGCGCTGCCCACCTGCAACGAGGGGCAGCGCACGTCGTGGGAGCTGCAGCGCGCGGCGTGCTCGGTGGACAACATTCTCTTCAAGATCAGCACCTCGTGCGCGCGCGGGCTCTGACCCACCAGCCCGGGCAGTGACGCGAAAGTTGGTCACTTCACTCGGGCCCCGGGAGTAGGGTGCCGCCCGCTCATGAATGACCAGTCTGCCTTCATCACCCGCCTCACCACGGGCTACGCCCGCCTCATCACCACGTACCCCGGCCGGGTGCTGGCGGTGCTCCTCACCCTCGGGGTCGCCAGCGGGTACCTGACCTCGACGCTCACCATCGAGTCAGACCAGCTCTCGCTCATCTCGCAGGAGCTGCCCGAGGTGAAGGCCGTCAGGCGCGTCATCGACATGGTGGGCGGCGCCGGGTACCTGCAGCTGGCGCTCCGGGCCGACGACGTGCCGACGATGAAGAAGCTGTCTGACGAGCTCTACGTGAAGCTCAAGGACGCGAAGCAGCCCGACGGCACGCCCTGGGTCCGGTTCGTCACCTACAAGGTGCCGGTCGACTTCATTCAAGAGAACATGGTGCTCTTCATCCGCACCGAAGACCTGGTCGAGGGCCGCAAGCGCATCAGCGCGTACATGAAGGATCAGCTGCGGCGGAACAACCCGTTCTTCATCGAGATCAAGAAGACCGAGCCGGTGAAGCTCGAGCTCGACGACCTGGTGAAGAAGTACTCGTCGGTCGGCAAGAAGAGCATTCGCGACGACTATTACGTCAGCGACGACAAGCAGATGTTGATGATGCTGGTGAAGCCGATGTGGAACTCGACGGACCTGCAGAAGACCGAGAAGTTCATCGAGTTCCTCTGCGGCCACAAATACAACGCCATTCCGCCGCCGAAGATGAAGACCGACGGGCTGATCGGCGACGTCGGCAAGGGCCTGGGCATCGAGCTGCTCGAGGACTACGCCGAGATGGGCAACGCGAAGACCGTCTATTTCGGCTTCTCGGGCTCGTACAAGACGGCGCTCGACGACAGCTACGCGATTCAGCAGTCGCTCGACGAGGTCACCATCATCGCGCTGGTGGGCATCGCGGTGGTGACGATGCTGTTCTTCCGCAAGTGGTTCCCCACGGTGCTGGTGCTCTCGGGCGTGGTGATGGGCACCTTGTTCACCATGGGCTTCGCGAAGCTGGCGCTCGGCCAGCTCAACATGATCACCTCGATCATCGCCGCCATCATCCTCGGGTTCGGCATCGACTTCGGGCTCCACTTCACCTACCGCACGCGCATCGAGCTGGGCCTGGGCAAGACGTACGAGAAGGCCATTCTAGACGCGTTGATCAACGCGGGCCGCCCGGCGCTGGTGGCCGCGGTCGTCACCGCCGGCAGCTTCTTCGTGCTCCTGGTGTCCGAGTTCCGCGGCTTCTCGCAGTTCGGGTTGCTCTCGGGCGTGGGCACGTTCCTCACCGGCTTCTGCCTGTTCTCGTGGTGCCCGTCGATCCTGATGCTCCTGGGCCGCGTCAACCCGACCCTGCCCGAGCGCCTCATCGGCAAGATGACGCCGCCGAGCGACAACCTGACGACCGGCGTCACCCGCATTCCGGCGCCCAAGCTCACCCTCGCCAT
This sequence comes from Myxococcus sp., assembly GCA_014879945.1. Taxonomy (GTDB): domain Bacteria; phylum Myxococcota; class Myxococcia; order Myxococcales; family Myxococcaceae; genus Xiheimicrobium. The sequence continues at coordinate 4,170 of JACSRE010000423.1, read as the reverse complement.
CATGACGGGCATCGTGCTGGTCATCTGCGGCTTCGCGATTCCGTGGACCGACGAGGTCGCGCCGAGCGATCGCCCGCTCACCCTGGCCGAGAAGTTCAAGTACGGCACCAGCTTCAACTACAACACCCGCGCGCTCGTGCCCCCGGGGCAGCCAGCCATCAAGCTGCAGGACGAGATCTCGATGCGGTTTCAGATCAGCTCCGACCCCATCGCGGTGCCGACCGAGACGATCGAAGAGGCGCGCGACATCTGGTACGCGATGACGAAGAACCCCGAGAGCGAGTTCAACGTCGACCGCGAGAAGTTCCCCACCGTCGATCAGGTGGTCAGCATCTTCAGCTTCGTGCCGCCGCCGAAGACCGCCGAGGCCAACGCGAAGATCCTGGCCGAGTGGCGCGACGAGCTCAAAGACCTCGACCCGAAGTCGCTGCCGCCCGAGATGCAGGAGAAGGCCGACTTCTTCATGAAGGTGCTCTCGAAGGAGCCCTTCGACGTCACCGGCGTGCCCGAGGTCTACGCCGCGAACTTCCGCAGCCTGCCCGAGACGAAGGCCGAGAACCGCGGCTACCTCACCTTCCTGTACCCGAAGATCGACCTCTGGGACGGCAAGAACCTGATCAAGTTCGCCAACCAGTCGAGCGTGGTGAAGGGCGTCAGCGGCAAGGAGTACCGCGGCGCGGGCCTGCCCATCCTCTACGCCAAGCTGGCCGAGATCGTGCTGAGCGACGGCAAGGTGACGGTGCTGCTGGCCGCGGCGTGGATTCTGCTGATGCACTACCTCGACTTCCGCTCGGTGAAGCTGGCGGCGGCGTCGGTGATTCCGCTGGGGGTCGGCCTGGTGATGCTGCTGGGCATCATGACCATCATCGGCCAGCGGCTGAACTTCATGAACCTGGTGATGATGCCGATCCTCCTCGGCTTCGGCGTGAGCCACGGCCTGTACCTGCTGCACCGCTTCCTCGAGGGCACCCCGCCCCTGGTGGCCCTGCGCAGCGTCGGCGCCGCGGTGGCGTCGTCGACCCTCACCACGGTCGCGGGCTTCGCTTCGCTCATCTTCGCGCAGCACTACGGCCTGCAGAGCATCGGCATCGTGGCCTGCATCGGCCTGGGCACCACGCTCCTGGTGTCGTTCACCGTGCTCGCGGCGGTGCTGCAGGTCATCTACGACGCCCAGGCCGGTGAGCGGGCCGAGCAGGCGAAGGCCGCCGCGGCGGCGGAAGCGGCGCCGTCGAAGTGACGGCCTGCGCCTCTGGGCCCGGGTCTCGTCGAGTTCCGTGATGACAGAGGGGCCGCCCCCCTGCGCGGCCCCCACGTCGGCGTGATTTCCGCTCAGACAGTTGCATGTCTGTTTCCACGGATGCTATCTGTCATGGCAGAACTCCATCCGTCGAGGCAGACATGGCGACCGCGGCAACCCTCACCAGCACCCTCAACCAGGACCTGAGCGTCGTCGACGTGCGCGCGCCCCGGTTCAACCAGACCGTGGTGGCCCTCGGCGCCACCTTCGCGGTCGCGACCGGCGCGTGGCCGGTGCTCACCGTGCTGGGCGTGCAGCTCGCGGTGTCGGTGCTCTTTGGCCGCAAGTACTGCCTGCCGTGCGTCTTCTACTTCCAGGTGGTGCAGCCCCGCCTGGGGCCGGGGCCGGTGGAGGACTCGCGGGCGCCGCGGTTCGCCAACGTGCTGGGGGCGCTCTTCCTCCTCTCGGCGACGGCGGCCTACCTGCTCGGGTTCCCCACGGTGGGGCTGGGCCTGGGCGCCATGGTGGCGGTGCTGGCGACCCTCGCGGCGACGACCGGGCTCTGCGTCGGCTGTGAGGTGTACCGCGTGCTCGCGAAGCTGCGCGGCGTGCGCGGCGGCGCCATCGAGAAGCTCGACCTCGACGCCCTCGGCTCGCACCAGCAGAACGGCGCGGTGGTGCTCTTCACCCACCCGCTGTGCAGCGACTGCCAGACGCTTGGCCAGCAGCTCGAGGCGCAGGGCACCACGCTGGTGAAGGTGGACGTGTCGAAGCGGCGCGACCTGGCGAAGAAGTACGGCGTCGCGGTGGTGCCCCTGGCGTTCGCCGTCGACGGTGAGGGCCGGGTGCTGGGCCGGGTGGGCTAACGGCGCGGCCCTGGGGTACGCTGCCCCTCGGAGCGACCGATGGCCGACTACAAAGAGCACCGCCGACCGACCGCCGTGCCTCGCCTCAACCCGGTGACGCGCAACGAGGCCGGCGAGCTCACCGACATCAACCGGGAGCGGACCTACGAGCGCGCGCGAGAAGAGATCGCCGACGACCTCCGCCGCCAGAAGGAAGGCACGACGAAGAAGCGCTTCGGCGACCTGCTGAAGAAGAAGTGACGTCAGCCGAAGGCCGCGCGCGCCACCGGGTGCCGTGAGAGCCGCGCGAGGGCCTGCGCCAGCAGCGTTCGACCCGGCTCGGTGCGGTGCCACGTCGAGGCGCCCGAGGGGTGGGGTAGCGGCAGCACCTCGACGTCGACGCCCAGCCAGCGCGCGCGGTGCAGGCGGCCCACCACGTCGGCGAGCGGCCCCCCGACCCCCAACACCTGGCTGATGGCGAGCGCGCCTACCGGCAGCACCAGCTTCGGCGTCAGCAGGGCGACCTCTTCTTCCAGCCACGCCCGGCACGCCGTCACCTCGCCGTCGTCGGGCTTGCGGTCGCCGCCGCCTCGAGGCTGCTTGCCGGGGAAGCAGCGCGCGACGGCCGCGAAGTAGACGCGCTCCCGGACGGTGGCCTCGTCAGCCCCGAGCGCGTCGCGGAACCAGCCGAAGAGCGTCTTGCCTGCCGTCCACGCGAAGGGCTTGCCCGCGGGGCCCTCGTGCACCCCGGGGGCCTGGCCCAGCAGGAAGAGCGGGCTGTCGACGGCCGGCCCGTGCACCACCGGGCCCTGCATCTTCGGGCAACGGCGGCACCGCGCGAGGCGAGCGTGCAGCGCGCGCAGGCGGTCGAGCTGGGCGCTCATGTCGCCGTCACCGAGCGCCTCGCCGTCTCCCGGCGCCTGGCAAAGAGCGACCAGAGGCCCGAAGTCGAGCGACCTCGGGCCCCCGGCCACGGCCACGCGTCGGGATGGGAGTCGGCGCGTGACGTGCTGGGCTGACGCTGGGCGGCCACAACGATTTCATCGCGCGGGTGCTCCCTCTGGTGGCCGGTCGCCGTCGCGGGGCGTGGTGGGGCCTTACCCATCGTCTTCGCGAAAGGTCCACGGCGGCGTCAGCGGGCGCAGCGACGCCCGGTGGGCGGCGGCGGTCTGCCTGATGGCCGCCACCTGCGCTGGCCCGAACCGGTCGAGCGTGGTGAGGAGCTGCCGCATGCGCAGGTTCTTCGACAGCCGCTCGCGGTGGCGGGCCAGGAAGTCCCAGTAGAGCGCGTTGAAGGGGCAGGCGCCGGGGCCGGCGCGCTGGTCGGGGTCGAACGCGCAGCGCGCGCAGGGCGCCTCGTGCTTCGCCGCGGCGGGGCCCCGGCCCTTCGCCGAGAGGCCAGACTGCCGCTTGAGGTACGCCGCCGACGCCACGTAGGGCTTGGTGGTGAAGGCGTCGGTGCCGAAGGTGCCCATGCCGACGACGTTGGGCAGCTCCACCCACTCGTAGGCGTCGACGAAGGCCGCCCAGAACCAGTGCGACACGGCGCGCGGATCGACGCCGGCGAGCGTGGCGTAGTTGCACAGCACCATCAGGCGCTGAATGTGGTGCGCGTAGCCGGTGTCGTGCACGCCCTGCACCGCCTCCTTCACGCACCGCATCGAGGTGCGCTCGGGCGCCCAGAAGAAGTCGGGCAGCGGCAGCGTCGCGCCCAGGCCGTTGGCCCCACGCAGCCCCGGCATCAACCACCAGTAGGCGCCGCGAACGAACTCACGCCAGCCGATGACCTGCCGAATGAAGCCCTCGGCGCTCGCGAGTGAGACGTGGCCCTTGCGGTACTTCTCCGCCGCGGCCCGCGCCACCTCGTCGGGGCGCAGCAGGCCCAGGTTCAGCGGCACCGAGAGCAGCGAGTGGAAGAGGAAGCGCTCGTCGCTGCGAAGGGCGTCTTCGTAGGGGCCGAAGTGCTCGAGCCGCGTCTCGAGGAAGTGCTCGAGCCAGGAGCGGGCCTGCGCGCGCGTCACCGGCCACCCGAAGCCCTCGAGCGCGCCCCACGCGCCCACCCCGTCGCGGCCCACCCAGCGCATCACC
>JACSRE010000282.1 GCA_014879945.1 Myxococcus sp. | reverse complement strand
GGCCGGCGCGGCACCACCACCCGCTTCTTCCCACCTCAGCCCCGCTCCATCCTCGAGACCGGGCTCTCGGCCACCATGGTGGAGGAGCTGGTGCTCAAGGCGCTCTTCTTCGCCGGCGAGCTGCGGGGCTCCGACATCGCCAACCGCGTGAAGCTCCCGCAGATCATCATCGATGAGATCATCGAGAGCCTGCGCAAGGCGAAGTACATCGACCTCAAGGGCGGCGCCGGCATGGGCGTCGGCAAGTCGGGCATGATCTACGTGCTCACCACCTTCGCCACCGACCTCATTCGTCAGATCCTCGACCGCAATCGCTACAACGGCCCGGCGCCGGTGCGGCTCGAAGACTGGTTCGAGGCCGTCAACGTGCAGACCGTGCGCGGCATGCGCGTCAACCGCGCGAAGATGGAGCAGCACTTCGGCGACCTGGTGGTGAAGGACTACATCTTCGATGGGCTCGGGCCGGCCATCAACTCGGGCAAGGCCGTCTTCTTCTACGGGCTGCCTGGCAACGGCAAGACCGCCCTCTGTCAGGCGTTGGTCGAGTGCTACGAGGGCGACATCTGGGTGCCGCACGCGCTGCTGGTCGACGACTTCATCATTCGCGTCTACGACTCGACGCTGCACAAGCCCTCACCCGACGACCCCAACGCGCCCGCCGCCGACGGTCGTTGGGTGCGCTGTCGCCGGCCGCTGGTGGTGGTGGGCGGCGAGCTGACGCTGCAGACGCTCGACCTCATCTACTCGCCCGACGTGAAGTTCTACGAGGCGCCGTTTCAGCTCAAGGCCACCAACGGCATGCTGCTCATCGACGACTTCGGCCGCCAGAAGGTGTCGCCCATCGACCTGCTCAACCGGTGGATCGTGCCGCTCGAGAGCGAGGTGGACTTCCTCACCCTGCACACCGGCAAGAAGCTGCAGGTGCCGTTCAACGTCTTCGTGGCCTTCTCGACCAACCTCGACCCCGCCGACCTCGTCGACGACGCGTTCCTGCGCCGCGTCCGGTACAAGCTCGAGGTGCGCCCGCCCGACGAAGACCAGTACCACCAGATCTGGGACCGGGTCTGCCAGAAGCGCGGCATCGCCTACGACTCCGAGATGATCGACTGGCTGATCGACGCGCACTACCGGCCGCACAACCGGGTGTTCGCCGCGTGTCAGCCGCGCGACCTGCTCGACCAGGTCGTCGACATCGCCCACTACCGCGGTGAAGTCCCCCACCTGTCGGGCGAGCTGCTCGAGGCGGCGGTCAGCAACTACTTCGTGAAGTTCAAGAAGAAGGGCTGATCAGCCCCGGGTGCGCTAGACAGGCAGGCTCGTCATGTCCGGCGCCCCCGACAGCAAGCTGCACGAGCTGCTCAAGGCGGCCGCGCGAGAGCTCAAGGCGACCCAGCGGGAGCTGGCCGACGAGCGCGACCTCCACGCGCAGGCCCGCAAGGCGCTCGACGCCGAGCGGGCCCGTGGCCGGGAGCTGCAGCAGCAGCTGCTCGACGCCCAGCAGGCCCTGCGCAAGGCCCAGCAGGCCGAGCCCGCGGGGTCGCCCACCCTGGCCATGTCGCGAGAGGCGCTCACCATCGCCCGCGTCCCTCCAGGGCACGACCCCAACGTCACCCTGCCGCCGAGGCCGACCGAAGACAGCACCAACGTCTCGCGGCTCGACCCGGAGCTGCTCGAGAAGCGCGTGCGGGCCCTCGACGAGGCGCTTCAGGAGGCCGAGACCCAGGCCAAGCAGCACAAGCAGCGCGTGGCGGCCCTCGAGGGCGAGCTCGAGGCCCTCAAAGAGGTGGCCCGGCCCGCCACCGCCCAGGTGCCGGCGCTCGAGGTCTCGCCCGAGCTGCAGCGAGAGGCCGACGAGGCGCGCGCCCGGACCGAGGTGGCCGAGGAGCGCGTGGCGGCGCTCGAGCTCGAGCTGGCCGACGCGAAGAAGGCCCTGGAGCGCGCCGAGGAGCTGCTCGCCGAGGAGCAGACGCGCGCGGGCGAGGCGTCGGCGCGGGCCGAGGCGGCGCAGCTCGAGCTGGCGGCCCTGCGCGAGACCGCGGCGCAGGTCACCGAGCTCGACGGCCAGCTCGCCGCGTCGAAGGCCCGCGTCTGGGAGCTCGAGCAGCTCAAGAGCGACGCCGACGCCCGGGTCGAGTCGCTCCTCGAGAACAGCCAGGGGCTCGAGGCCAGGGCCGCCGAGCTCGGCAGCAAGGTCAGCCACCTCGAGAGCGACCTCGCGGGGCTCCGCTCGCGCCGCGACGAGCTGAACGTCGAGCTGGCGCGCGTCGAGAACGACCGGAAGAAGCTGCAGGTGCGAGTGGCCGAGCTCGAGGCGGGCGCCCAGGCCGTTCGTGACGAGGAGGCGCGGGTCCGCGCAGGGCTGGAGCAGCAGCATGAGCAGGCGCTCGCCGCGCTCGAGGCCAGACGCGCCGAGGCCGAAGCGCAGCACCTGAAAGAGAAAGACAAGCTCCAGCTCACGGCCCAGCGGCTGCTCGAGGCGCGCCAGAAGACCCGCGACACCGAGACGCAGCTCGCCGAGGTGCAGGGGCAGCTCGCGGCGGCGCAGGCCGGCGTCGTCGAGGCGCAGCGCGCCGCCCGGGCGCAGCGCGACGCGCTCGAGCACGAGCACGCGCAGGCCTTGAGCCGTGAGCGCGCCGCGCATGAAGCCGCGACGACGTCGCTGCAGGCCACCCTCTCGCAGCTCGAGAAGGACCTCGCGCACGCCACCACCGAGTGGCACCACACCAGCCGGCAGTACGAGCAGCTGCACAAAGAGATGCTGGTGCTGCTCGACCAGCGCGACGAGGCGCGACGGCAGCTCGACGCGCTCCGCTGACGCCGCGGTGAAGCAGGCCGTGCCGTCGGGGCGTTCGGGGTCGAAGCGCCAAGTCCGGGAGACGAGGTTGGTGCCGCCCCGACCTGGGGGCGTCGTGTCGAGGGGCTCGGCGCCGCGACGGCGCTCCTCAGCCCGGTCTTCGCGCGTGCCGCTCGAGCGCCGCCTCAGTCTGGCGGGGACGACGCCGCTGGCGCCGCCAGCTCGGCCTGCGCCTTCGCGCGCCCTGCCGCGAGGCGGTCGAGCACGTCTTCGAGGTGCCGGTACACCTGCACCTCGTGGTGGAAGACGTCTTCGATGGCGCCGTCGAGGCCGATGACGAAGGTGGCGCGGCGGTCGATGCGCAGCACCGGCCACATCACGCCATAGAGCTCCGAGATGGCGCGCGACTCGTCGCTGATCAGCCGGAACTGGAGCTGCTCCTCGATGGCGAAGCGGCACTGCCGTTCGGCCTTGTCCACCGAGAGGCCGATGAGCTCGGCGTTGAGCTGGGTGATGCGCTGGTAGTTGTCGCGGAAGTTGCGCACCTCGAGGGTGCACGCGGGCGTGAAGGCCTTGGGGAAGAAGAACAGCACCACCTTGCGCTGCCCGCGGTAGCTGGCCAGGTGCACCCGCTCGCCGCGGCAGTCGACCGTGTCGAAGTCGGGGGCGAGGTCGCCAACGCTCAGCATGGCGCCGTGTTCATCACGAGTGCGCCGCCGCCGCCAGTGACAGCCGCTGCTCGTACGTCGAGGGGCGCGAACGGGAGCGTGAGCGCGGCGGCGCTGGCGGCCGGGGCCGTCGGGACCGCGGCGTTGGCCGACGGCAGCGTGACGGGCGCGAAGCTGTCGACGGGTCGCGTGCCCATCTACTCCATCGCTCCGGGCCCGTGCGCGAACAGCGGGGCGCTCACGCTCGCGCCAACGTGTTCGTGGATCTCACCGTCGTGCGGGGTCTGCGGCCTGGTGCCCAGATACGAGACGTGCAGCGGCGCCTGTCCGGCCTGTCAGACGGTCGCGGTGTCGTGCACCGACAACAACGTTCTGCGAGGGTACCTCGTCGCGCCCTGAGCGACGCCCTCAGCGCCCGGTGAACTTCGCGGGGCGACGCGCCGCCGCGGCGGCGAGGCCCTCGGCCATGTCGGCGCTGCCGTAGCTGACGGCCTGATGGGCCGCCTCGGCCTCGAGACACCGGTGGAGCGCCGCCCGGTCCACCCCCAGCTCCTGCTTCAGGGCGCGAAGGGCCATGGGCGCCTGTGCCGCGAGGGTGGTGGCGAAGGCGCGCGCGGCCGGCATCAGCTCGCCCCGGGGGTGCCCCTCGGCGGCCAGCCCCACGCGAACGGCTTCCGCGCCGTCGAAGCGCTCGCCCGTCATGAGGAGCCTGGCCGCGACCTGCGCGCCCACGCGTCGCGGCACCAGGTAGGTGGCGCCCATGCCCGGGTGCAGGCCGAGCTGCACGAAGTTGAGGGCCAGCTTCGCGTCGCGGTCGACGAAGCAGAAGTCACAGGCGAGCGCGACGCACAGTCCCGCGCCGATGGCGGCCCCTTCGACGACGGCGATGGTGGGCACCTCGAGGTCGAGCACGCTCAGGTAGCGCGCGTAGAAGTCCAACATGAAGCGCTTCGCTTCGTCGGGCGGCACCTGGCGAAGGCGCTCGAGCATGGCCAGGTCTCCGCCCCCTGAGAACGCCCCGCCGGCGCCGGTCAGCAGCACCACGCGCACGTCGGCGAGCGCCTGCAGCTCCTTCACGCGAGCCTGGAGCGCGTCGCCCAGCTCGGGCGTCATCGCGTTCTTCCGGCCAGGCTCGTCGAGGGTGAGGGTCGCGACGGGGCCGTCGAGTGAGAGGTGAACGGGCATGGCGTGAGCTGACACGGCTTCGTTCTGCGCGTCACGCTGGAAGTCGGTGTGGTGTCGAGCTCGGCGGCGAAGGCGCTCGCCGGCGTTCTCCCCGTCCCTCGGTGGCGCGCCGCGGGCAGAAGAGCCGCGTCGTCTCGGGCGCGCACCCGGCCAGGGCGCGCCCGTCACCTCGACCGCACGGCCTCGACGGTGGCCTCCTCGACGCCGCGCGGCCGGTCGACCTCGACGGTGGCGCCCAGCGTCGCCTCGAGCAGCGCCCTGGCCAGCGGCGCGTCGATGGAGAGGAGCCCCTGCTTCACGTCGGCCTCGTCGGGCCCCACCAGGCGCACCGTCTGCCGGCGGCCGTCGCTCCACCTCAGCGTCACCACGCTGCCGAACCGGACGACCCCGTCCTCTGCCTCGGCTGGCTGCACCACGCGCACGCTCTCGAGCGTGGCGGCCACCATCGCGACGCGCGCCTCGTGCTTGCGTCTGGCCTCGTCCCGCTCGGCTCCCGGCGGCATCAGGCCCAGCGCGGCGCGCTCGTCACCCTCGAGCCTGCGGAGCGCGTCGACGAGCGCACGGTGGCCTTCGGGGGTGATGGGCCGCTCGAGCCCGCGCGCCGCGCGTTGGGGTGGCCGGCCCGCGACCGAGGTGTCTTCCGTCTCTTCGCTGGTGAAGGCCTTCGACACGGCCTCGTGCATAACGCCCGGCCGGGCGCGCTGTCGCCTCCGCGACCGTTGACGCCGGCTCCGCCACCGTCCACAAGCCGCAGCCATGAGCACCGATTGGGACGCCGTCACCGCGCACGTCGAGCACCGCGTCACCTTCTCCGAGACCGACGGCCTCGGCTACGTGCACCACGGCAACGTCGCCCACTGGTTCGAGCGGGGCCGCGAGGCCTTCTTCCGTCGCTTCAACGAGCCCGCCGTCGACCTGGTGAAGAAGGGCCACTGGCTCGCGCTGCGGCAGCTCAACGTCAGGTACGACAGCTTCATCGGCTACGAAGACCAGCTCTCGATCCGGGTGGCGCTGACGAAGCTCGGCCGCGTCGCGCTCGACTTCCACTACCGCGTTGACAACCTCACCACCGGCAAGCTCTCGGTGCGTGGCCACACCAACCTGGTGGCGGTCGACCCGAAGCGCAACGGCGAGCCGCCCGCGCTGGGGCGTATTCGGTTTCCGCGCGCGCCCTTCGAGCCGCTCAAGGTCGACGCCGACGACTTCTACGGAGCCCCGCAAGGCGCCTGGAAGCCGCCGCGCTGGGAATCCGACGAGGGCTGAGGGGGGCCTGACCGCGCAGCGCTCCGCATCTCGCAGGCTTGGGGCGCCGTCGCCGGGCACGCGCCCTGCTGTACGTCGCGGTGGCATGCGACGACTCCTCGGAAATCTGATGGTGGTGACCCTCGCGGCGTGCGGCCCCGTCGACGACCGGCTGCCCAGCACCGGCACCACCAACGGGCCGACGCTCCTGGCGGCGGCGTGTGAAGGCGACGAGTCATGCCCCGGGGGAATGGTCTGCGAGGGCTGCAACGGGCCGCACGACGCGCAGTGCGTTCCCGGCTGTCGCGCCGACGCGCAGTGTCCGACGCTCCACGTCTGTCGCGGGCCGGTGGTCTGCAACAGTTGCCCGTGCGCGCCCGGCTGGTGCGAGCTCGACCCGTGCCGCGACGTCGACGGCGACGGCTA
>JACSRE010000262.1 GCA_014879945.1 Myxococcus sp. | reverse complement strand
GCGCGCGCCCTTCTTCGCCGCCGCGGCCCTGACCCTGACGAACGCGGCCTGGGGCTTCTTCGTCCTGCCCGAGAGCCTCGCGCTGGAGCACCGCCGCGCCTTCTCGTGGAAGCGCGCCAACCCGTTCGGCAGCCTTTCGACGCTGGGCCGCTACCCCATCGTGTGGGCGATGACGGCCACCGCGTTCCTCTTCAACCTGGGCCAGCGCGCGCTCGAGAGCACCTGGGTGCTGTCCACGGCGCACCGCTACGGGTGGGACGCGAAGGACGCGGGCATCTCGCTGGCGCTGGTGGGCGTGGGCGCGGCGGTGGTGCAGGGCGGGCTGGTGCGCAAGGTGGTGCCGGCCATCGGCGAGCGCCGCACCTTCCTCGTCGCGGGGCTCATCGGCGTCGTCACCTTCACCGCGTACGGCCTCGCGCCGAGCGGCTTCGTCACCTACTGCATCATCCCCTTCGGGGCGCTGGCGGGCATGGCGGCGCCGGCGGTGCAGTCGATGCTGTCGGGCGCGGTGCCCCCCAACGAGCAGGGCCTGCTGCAGGGCGCGCTGGTGAGCCTCACCTCGCTCACCCAGGTGATCGGCCCGCCCGTGGCCACCGGCCTGTTCGGCTACTTCATCAGCGCGCAGGCGCCGCTCGAAGTGCCGGGGGTGTCGTTCTTCTTCGGCGCCGCGTGCATGGCGGTGGGGCTGCTCTTCGCCCTGCGCGCGTTCTCGCGGCACCCGGGGCCCAGGCGCGCTGCGGCGGCCGCCACGCCGGCCGCGAGCTGAGTCACTTCGAGATCGGCGCCTCGGCTTCTCCCGCGCCGCGCTCTTCCTGGTAGTGCTTGGGGTTGGTGCCCCAGGTGAAGTCGGCCGGCACGGCCCCGCCGCCGCGCTTGTCGCCGCCCACGCCCCACTCGGACTGGTGGTGGACGATGTCGGTCGAGGGGCGCCCCTTGAAGGGCACCGGCAGCTTCTTCGGATCGCCTGGTGTGTTCGATGAGCCCATGCCGCAGTGATAGCGGCACCTCGGCCCGAAGGCTACGGCGACTTCCGTGGCAGACTCGCGCCCGGTGAGCGCCACCTCGGGCCGCATTCACGCCTTCGACTGGCTCCGCGGCGTCGCCGTGGTGGTGATGATTCAGACCCACTCGCTGGTGCTCTTGCAGAAGGGCCTCGAGAAGGACCCGCTGTTCCGCTGGCTGCAGCGCATCGACGGCCTGGTGGCGCCCGCGTTCATCTTCTCGGCGGGCTTCGCGCTCGCGCTGGTGCAGGTGCGGGCGGCGGCGCGCGCGAAGGCCGGCCCCGACGGCGCCGCGGCGCGAAAGGCGCAGGCGCTCAAGACGCTCAAGCGCATCGGCGAGGTGCTGCTGGTGGCCTCGCTGGTGAACACCATCTGGTTCCACGCCTGGCGCGACCCGAAGTGGCTCCTGCGGCTCGACATCCTCCACTGCATCGGGCTGGCGCTGCTGCTGGCCCTGCCGCTGCTGGTGGGCCTCGCGACGCGCCCGAACGTGCTGCGCTGGGTGATGCTGGGCCTCTCGGCGGTGGTGTTCGGCGTCGCTCCGCTGGCGGAGCAGGCCACCGGCGTCGCCAGCATCTTCCTCAACACGCGGGTGGGGGCGCTCGACGACACGCTGGGGTCCACGTTCCCGCTCTTCCCCTGGGCGGGCTACGTGTTCCTCGGGGCGTCCTTCGGCGCGACCATCGCCATGATGAACCGAGAGGCGCAGCTGTGGCGCTGGCTCGGCCTCCTGTGGGGCCTGGGCGCGGCGCTGTGGTGGAGCGACGGCTTCTGGCGAGACCTCTACCCCGCGCACCACTTCTGGGTGACCAACCCGGCCAACGCCGCGCAGCGCTGGGTGCTGGTGCTCTCGCTGATCGCGCTCTTCCGCGTGATCGAGGTGCGGGTGCCGGCGTCACCGCGCTCGAAGCTGGCGGCGCTGGTGGGCACCTTCGGCGCGTCGTCGCTCTCGGCGTACTTCTTCCACGAGATGCTGCTGTACCAGCAGCACGTCGGCGTCTTCACCAAGTTGTTCCGTGAGCGCTGCGACTGGGTGACGTACTGGCCGGTGCTGGCCGCGCTGGTGTTCGCGACCTGGCTCTGCGTGAAGGCCTGGGAGCGCATCGACCCCAGGCTGCGCGCGCTGCTGTCGAAGAAGAAGCCGGCGGTCACTTCGTAGGCAGCACGGCCTCGACCTGCTTGCGCACCTCGGCAGACATCGGCTCGGCCTTCGAGGGGAGGTGCGCCACCACCTTGCCGTCGGCGGCCACGAGGAACTTGTTGAAGTTCCAGTTCACCTCGCCGCCGTGCTCCTTCAGCCCCTGCAGGTACTTGTAGAGCGGGTGCGCCCCATCGCCCTTCACCGCCACCTTCGCGAAGAGCGGGAAGGTCGTCTTGTACTTGAGCTCGCAGAAGGACTTCACCTCGGCGTTGGTGCCGGGCTCCTGCCCGCCGAAGTCATTCGAGGGAAACGCCAGCACCTCGAGGCCCTTCGCCTTGTACGCCTGGTACAGCTCCTCGAGCCCCTTGTACTGGGGCGTGTAGCCGCACTGCGAGGCGGTGTTCACGATCAGCAGCGCCTTGCCCTTGTACCGGGCGAGCGAGACGTCCTTGCCGTCGATGGTCTGCACCTGAAGGTCGAAGAGGCTCATGGGGGCTCCGGCGAGGGTGAGGGTCAGCGCGAGGGTCAGCATGGCGTGCTGACTAACCCTGCCCTCTCGGGCCCGCCACCGTTCAGCCCAGCTCGGCGACGAACTGCTCGAAGCGCGCCTTGTTCGACGCCTTGTGGAAGGCGTCTTCACCCGAGATCTTCTTCTCTTCGGCGAGCTTGAACAGCACGTCATCCATCGCCTGCATGCCCAGCTGCTTCCCCGACTGGATGATGGAGTGGATCATCGGCGTGTTGCCCTCACGGATCACGTTTGGCAGGCCGGGCGTCTTGAGCAGGATCTCGTGCACCGCCATGCGGCCGCGGCCATCGGGGGTGCGCAGGAGCAGCTGCGACACCACGCCGGCGAGCGACTCGGACAGCATGGTGCGCACCTGCTGCTGCTGATCGGTGGGGAACGCGTCGATGACGCGGTCGATGGTCTTGGGCGCGCTGTTGGTGTGCAGCGTGCCGAACACCAGCACGCCCATCTCGGCGGCGGTGATGGCCAGCGAGATGGTCTCCATGTCTCGCATTTCGCCGACGAGGATGACGCCCGGGTCCTGCCGAATCGCGCTGCGCAGGGCGTTGGCGAAGCTCTTGGTGTCGTTGCCCACCTCGCGCTGGCTCAGGGTGCACTTCTTGTTCTGGTGCACGAACTCGACCGGGTCTTCGATGGTGACGATGTGCTTGGCGTGCCGGGTGTTGATGAGGTCGATGATCGCCGCGAGCGTCGTCGACTTGCCCGAGCCGGTCGGGCCGGTCACCAGCACCAGCCCCTGCTCGAGATCGGCCAGGGCCGAGAGCGCCGCCGGGGCCTTGAGGTCTTCGAGCGAGCGGATCTTCTCGGGGATGATGCGGAACACCGCCGCGGCCCCGCGCTCCTGGTTGAAGTAGTTCGCGCGAAACCGGCCCACGCCGGCCAGCGCGTAGGCGAAGTCGAGGTCGAGGTTGGTGCCGTAGTGGCTCCACTGCTTCTCGGTGGCGAGCTCCTTGAGGTGGTCGCGCAGCGTCTCGTCGGTGAAGGGCTGCCACCCGCCGATGGGCTTGACGCCGCCGTGCTGGCGCATGTGGGGTTGCATGCCGGCGGCGAGGTGCAGGTCGCTGCCTCCCTGGTCCTTCAGCAGCTTGAACAGCGGGTCGAGTCGGGCCATGGCGGTTGGGATCTCAGGCGAAGCGCTTGGGGTCTTCGGCGTGGCGGCGGGCTTCGGCCTTGGTCACCTGCCCGCTCTTCACCAGCTCCTGCAGCGAGTCGTCGAGCAGGCACATGCCGTCGTTGCGGGCGGTCTGCATCACGCTGCGAATCTGAAACGTCTTCTCTTCGCGAATCAGGTTCGAGACCGACGGCTTGACGTAGAGGATCTCGAGCGCGGGGATTCGGCGCGTGCCGTCGGCCGACAGCACCAGCCGCTGCGAGACGATCGCCCGCAGCGACTCCGACACCATCGCGCGAATCTGCGACTGCTGCTTGGGCGGGAACACGTCGAGGATGCGGTTGATGGTGCGCACCGCGTTGTTGGTGTGCAGCGTGGCCATCACCAGGTGGCCCGTCTCGGCCGCCGAGATGGCCAGCTGAATCGTCTCGAGATCGCGCAGCTCGCCGATGGCGATGATGTCGGGGTCTTCACGCAGCGCCGCGCGCAGGGCGTTGGCGAAGCTCAAGGTGTGCTTGTTCGCCTGCCGCTGGTTCACCACGCAGCTCTGCGGCGTGTGCACGTACTCGATGGGGTCTTCGACGGTGATGATGTGGTCGGTGCGGGTGGCGTTGAGCATGCTCACCAGCGCGGCCAGCGTCGAAGACTTGCCGCAGCCCGCCGGCCCGGTGACCAGCACCATGCCCTGGTGGAAGTCCGTCAGCTTCGACAGCGACGCGGGCAGGCCCAGGCTCTCGAGCGTCGGCGGCTGCGGAGGGATGGTGCGGAACACCCCGTCCCACCCCCGCTGCTGCTTGTAGAAGCTGGCGCGAAAACGGCCGACCCCCGGGAGCGCCAGCGCCACGTCGAAGTCCCAGTTCTCGTCGAGCAGCTTGCGCTGCTCCGGCTCGAGGGCGTCTTTGAGGATCGACTCCACGGCCGCGGCGTCGAGCACGCCCGTCTTGAGCTCCTTGAGGGCGCCGTTGACGCGCATCTGCAGCGGCGCGCCGCCGTGAATGTGCACGTCGCTCGCCTTGGCCTCGACGGCCTTGGTGAGGATCTGGTTGAGCGTGGGCAGCTTGACGCCGCCGGCCGTCGTCACCGGTCGAGCCGCCGGCTGCGCCGCCGGTGCGGGCGCGGGCGCGGGAGGCGCCATCGTCGCGGCCGGGGCCGGGGCCGGAGCCGCCGCGGCCGGTCTCGGAGCCTGCGGCGCTGAAGGCGCGGGCGCGCCCCCGCCCTGCTTGGCCAGGTACTGCGCCTGCGCCTGCGCGAGCCACCTGGCCTGCTCGGGGTTGATGAACTTGAGCTCGATGAGCAGCTCGCTCAGCGGCTTCGGGGCGACCGCCTGTCGTTGGGCCGCCGAGGTCAGCTGCTCCTGGCTGATCAACTTGTAGTGGACGGCGATTCGGCCCAACAGCGCGTCTTCTTGGCTCTGCATGCGCGCGCCAGCCTAGCCCGCCCCACGCTCGAGTCGACCGCCAACACGGCCCGAGGGAGCGGGTGAAGAAAGGTGAAGAGGTGTGTGCGGCGCGCGGTTGGTGGTTAGCGTGGGGCCCGTGAAGCGCGACGAACGAGATCTGAAGACCCCGAAGCCGAAACCGCAGGTGACGCTGCGGCGGCTCTACTCCCTGGCCTGGCCCGAGCGGTGGACCCTGCTGCTGGCGACCACCTTCTTGATCGTCAGCTCGAGCGGCTCGCTCGCCTTCCCGTCGGCCGCCGGCTCGCTGCTCGACGGCGCGCTCAACGTGAAGACCGGGGTGGTCGACGTGGGGCGCGTCGATCGGCTCGCGCTGACGCTGGTGGGCATCTTCCTCGTCACCGCCATCGCGTCGGCGCTCCGCTTCTTCATCTTCAGCCGCGCCGGCGAGCGCATCGTCAGCCGGCTGCGCACCGATCTCTACGCCTCGCTGCTGAGCCAGGAGACGGCGTTCTTCGACGGCCAGAAGACGGGCGAGCTGTCGTCGCGGCTCTCGTCAGACGCCTCGGTGCTGCAGACCACCGTCACCGCGAACATCAGCATGGTGCTGCGCAACGTGGTGCAGGCCGTCGGCTCGGTGACGATGCTGATGCTCACCTCGTCGAAGCTCACCCTGATGATGCTGGCGGTGGTGCCCCCGGTGGCCCTGGGCGCGGTCTGGTACGGCCGCCGGGTGCGCAAGCTCTCGAAAGAGAGCCAGGACGCGCTGGCCAAGGCGAGCGAGGTGGCCGTCGAGTCGCTGGCGGGCATTCGCACGGTGCGCTCCTTCGCGGCCGAGAAGAAGGAGCTGGCCCGCTACGGCGAGGCCATCGACAACTCGCTCCAGCTCGCCTTCAGGCGCATCAAGCTGTCGTCGAGCTTCTTCGGGGTCGCCTCGTTCCTGGCGTTCTCGTCGGGCGCCTTCGTCTTCTGGTACGGCGCGCGCATGGTGGCCAACGCCGAGCTGAGCGCCGGCGCGCTGCTCACCTTCCTGATGTACACGATGCAGCTGGCCTTCGGCATGTCGGCCCTCGCCGAGCTGTGGACTGACGTGCAGCGCGCGTCGGGGGCGGCCGAGCGGGTGTTCGAGCTGCTCCACCGCACGCCCGCCATCACGCCCGCCGGCGGCGCCACCCTCGAGGGCCTCAAGGGCGCGGTGCGCTTCGAGCACGTGAAGTTCGCCTACCCGGCGCGCCCCGACAGCCTGGTGCTCGATGACTTCTCGCTCTCGCTCGATCCCGGAGAGGTCGTCGCGCTGGTGGGCCCCTCGGGCGCGGGCAAGTCGACGATCGCCTCGCTGCTCTATCGGCTGTACGACCCGAAGGCGGGGCGCGTTCTGCTCGACGGCGTGGCCTACGACACCCTCGACCCCCTGTGGCTGCGTCGGCAGATCGGCGTGGTGGCGCAGGAGCCGCTGCTGTTCTCGACCAGCATCCTCGAGAACATCCGCTACGGTCGGCCCGAGGCGACGATCGCCGAGGTCGAGCACGCCGCGACGCTGGCCAACGCGCACACCTTCATCTCCACCTTCCCCGAGGGCTACCACACGCTGGTCGGCGAGCGCGGGGTGCAGCTGTCGGGCGGCCAGAAGCAGCGGGTGGCCATCGCGCGCGCCATCTTGAAGAACCCGCGCATCCTCATCCTCGACGAGGCCACCAGCGCGCTCGACGCCGAGAGCGAGCACCTGGTGCAAGAGGCGCTCGAGCGGCTGATGCAGGGCCGCACGACGTTGATCATCGCGCACCGGCTCTCGACCGTGAAGGACGCCAACCGCGTGGTGGTGCTCGAGGCCGGCCGGGTGGTGCAGGCGGGCACGCACGCGGGGCTGGTCGAGGAAGAGGGCCTCTACCGTCGGCTGATCGAGCGGCAGTTCGCGGCGTAGGGCCGCTCAGGCCCGGTGCGTCTGCAGCACCGTCATCAGCTTCGACATCTCGACCTCGAGCTGCGTGTTGAGCTCGGGCACGCGTGACAGGTCGTTCGAGGAGCCGGCCAGCTCGAGATCTTTTGCCAGCGAGGTCGCCGAGTGGGCGCCGAGGCTCACCAGCGCACCCTTGAGGCGGTGGGCGCTGCGCTTGATGGCCAGCGCCTCTCGGCTGCCCACGGCCGACTTCACGTCAGCCAGCAGCATGGGCCCTTCTTTGCGGAACAGCTCGATGATCTCAGCGACGAGCCCGTCGTCACCGGCGCAGTTCTCTTTGAGCGCGTCCCAATCGATCACGTCCACGTGACAGCTCCTCACCAGGTCCTGCACGACTCGCCCAGCGCCACGCACCCACCGCGCCCCCCCGGTGCTCGACCTACGGGAGACGATAGTGCAATCCGCCGGCCGCGCGAGGGTTGCCGCCGACGACGCGTGGGACTAGTGGCCGGTGTCGCATGCCTGCCGACACCGCACTCCTCGCGAGCGT
The DNA here is from genome assembly GCA_014879945.1 of Myxococcus sp. GTDB lineage: Bacteria > Myxococcota > Myxococcia > Myxococcales > Myxococcaceae > Xiheimicrobium. Next base: position 19,515 of record JACSRE010000262.1, on the reverse strand, counting down.
TCCCCTCTTCGAGCGCCTCGACGAAGAGGAGCGCGCGCTGCTGGCCGCCCAGCTCGACGACGTGTCGTTCGAGCCCGGGCAGGTGGTGTTCAAGCGCGGCGATCCAGGCGGGTCGATCTTCATCGTCGTCTCGGGGGCGGTCGAGATCTTCGTCGAAGACACCGTCGGGCAGCGGGTGGTGTTCGAGACCGCGAAGGCGGGCGACTTCTTCGGAGAGCTCTCGCTGCTCGACGGCGACCCGCGCAGCGCCTCGTCGATCGCGATCGAGGTGACGCGCGCGGTGCGCCTGGACCGCAACGATCTCGAGCTGCTCTTCACCCGCCACCCCACCTCGGCGATGGACGTGCTGGCCGTCATCGGCAAGCGGCTGCGCGAGGCCGATCGGGTGATCGGCACCCGGCCGACCTACAGCCCCAACGACGCGGTCGAAGAGAACGTCACCGCCGTGCAGCGCGTGGCCGACGCGGCCGCCGCCTTCTCCGGCAGCATCGCCTTCCTGGTGGTGCACATCGTCTGGTTCGCCGTCTGGGTCGGGGTGAACCTGAGCGTGGTGCCGGCCATCGAGGCCTTCGACCCGTTCCCCTTCGGGCTGCTGACGATGATCGTCTCGCTCGAGGCCATCTTCCTCTCGTGCATGGTGCTGATCAGCCAGAACCGCCAGGCCGCGAAGGAGCGCATCCGCTCCGACGCCGAGTACGACGCCAACATCCGCGCGGGGCTCGAAGTGACGCAGCTGCACGTGAAGGTCGACGCGCTCTACGAGCAGACGCTCGCGCGCCTCGCCGCGCTCGAGAAACGCCTGCCCGCGGTGGGTCAACCAGGGACGGACGGGCTGCGCTGACCCGGCCGGGCTCGGGGTCGCGACCGACTTCACGGGTAACCTTGCGCCGTGACGGCGAGGCGTTGCGTCACGGGCCTGACGGACCCCGGGGCGCGCGCGACCCGGCGACAACCCCAACGGCTCGGTCGACAATGCCCTCGATCAACCCCAGCGAGGCACCACCATGAAACAGGCTCCGCTCTTTCATCGGCAGTTCTTCGTGCAGCGCCCGCTCGTCGGCGTCGAGGCGGCCGACGCCAGCACCGGCGCGGTGGAGTACGTGCGCGTGCACGGGAACCCGTCGAACCCCGGCGCGACCCTCGCCGGCGCCCGCGTGAAGCTGACGCCAGGCGGCGTGCTCGACGTCGTGGCCGAGCCACGCGGGGGCCTGGGCATGGGCCGCATCAGCTACGGCGAGGGGCTGCGTGCGGGCCTCAAGCGCGGCGAGGCGTTCTACACCTACCGCTTCGAAGTGCCCGCGCACGCGGTCGAGGGCCAGACGTGGGCCATCTCGGTGTGGGGCTCCGACGCGCACCCGGCCTTTCGGTTCACCATCGAGCTGGGCCGCCCCTTCCGCGCCGGGGGTTAAGCGCGACCCTTGACGTGCCGAAGACGAGGCTGGAGGTTTCCACCCATGCGTCGTCTCTTCGCGTGTGCACTCACCCTTTCGGCCCTGGCCTGCGGAGCTCCGGCCACCGTCGACTTCACCTTCTCGAGCGATCGGCAGACGTTCGACGGCCGCAGCGAGCGGGCCATCGTCAGCATCGAGGCCATCGACGAGCGCGGCGCCGCCGGCACGGGCGTGGTGCTGCTGACGGCGCCCGTCGGCACCTTCGTCGAGGGTACCCAGCTCGCCCTCGTCGGGGGAAAAGGAACGGCCACCTACCGCTGCTCGCCCACCGAGGAGGCCGCCTGCTCGGGCCAGGTGCGGCTCGGCGCGTCGTGGCGCGGCGAGAGCCGGTCGCTCACCGTGCGCGTCACCCCCAGCGACGCCGCGGGCCGGCCGCTGTGGCGCGCGGTGCCGACGATGCAACTGGCGACGCTGCACGCCGCGGCGATGGCGTCGGACCGCACCGTCTGGGCGGTGGGCGAGCGCGGCACGGTGATGCCCTTCCTGCCCAATGGCACCTGGGGCCCGCCGGTCACCACCGGCGTCACCAGCACGCTGCGGGCCATCATCGTCGACGGGCCCGGCACGGTGGTGGTGGTGGGCGATGACGGCGTGGTGCTCACCGGGCCGCCCAACGCCCTCACCCGCCTGCGCCACACCCGCACCGAGTCGTTCTCGGCGGTGCTGCGCCACCAGGGCGCGCTCTATGTCGCGAGCCCCTCGGGCGCGGTGGGCGTCTACGACGTCAATGACTTCGTCATGTCCACCGTCTCGCCCCAGCCCCTCAACGCCCTGGCGCCGCTGGCCGACGCCGTGGTGGCCGTCGGTGACGAGGGCATGTTCAAGAGCGACGGCGCGCAGTGGGTCTCGCTCGCGCCGCCGGTGCCGGCGCGGTGGCTGAAGGTGCAGGTCGACGCCGACGGGCTGTGGGCGCTGGGGCGGCGCGCGACGACCACGGCCGACCCGATTCTGGTGCAGGGCCCGGGGCCCGACTGGAAGAGCACCGCGCTGCCCGCGGGCGACGTGAGGGCGATGGCCTGGGGCGCCGGCTCGGCCGACCGCTACGTGGCCACCGACACCAGCGTCTTCCGCCAGCAGGTGGGCGGCACCTGGGAGGATCTCGAGGCGCCCGCCGGCGGCAACGCCATCGTGGCCCTCGGGGGCACCCAGGTGCTGGTGGTGGGCGTGCCCGGCCTGTCGCTGCTGCGCGTGCGGTGAACCCCCCGCCATCGCTGGGGTTTGCTCGACCTGCGCGAGGCGCTGTCACAAGCTTCGGTGGTGGGCGCGTTGGGGCTCTTGAACCCCGACGAAAGGACCACACACCATGTCGCGCAACGCCTCCTCGAACGCCGTCCCCGCTCCCTACCAGTCGTCTGGTGGCCGCCTCGTCTCCGTCGACGGCCGCACGCTGCCGCTGACCGGCGCCGCGCTCACCGCCGACGCGAAGGCGGGCGTGGTGCAGGTGAAGCTGACGCAGACGTTCCACAACCCGCACGCCGAGCCGCTGCGGGTGACGTACTCGCTGCCGCTGCCGGCCGACGGCGCGGTGAGCGGCTTCTCGTTCACCATCGGCGATCAACGCATCGTCGGCGAGGTCGACACCCGGCAGCAGGCGCGGCGGCGCTTCGAAGACGCGGTGCTCGAGGGGCGCACGGCGGCCCTCCTCGACCAGGAGCGCACCAGCCTCTTCACTCAGGAGGTGGGCAACGTGCCGCCGCGGCTGTCGGTGGTGTGCGAGGTGGTCATCGATCAGAAGCTGGCCTGGCTCGCCGACGGCTGCTGGGAGTGGCGCTTCCCCACCGTCGTCGCCCCCCGCTACCTCGGGCAGCCGGGCCGGGTCGCCGACCACGCGCAGGTGACGGTGGACGTGGCCGACCAGGCGCTGCCGGTGAAGCTGTCGCTGGAGCTCTCGATTCGCGATCGCCTCGCCGAGGGGGCGCGGCCCGAGTCGCCCAGCCACGCGCTCCACACCGCGCGGGGCCCCGCGGCGACCCAGGTGGCCTTCGCCGACGGCGCGGGCGCGGGCCTCGATCGCGACGTGGTGGTGCGGTGGCGCGCCGCGCAGCTGAAGGTGGGCGTCGAGCTCGACGTGGCACGTCCGGAGAGGGGGCCCACCGCCGACGCGTCGTTCGGCTTGCTGACGCTGGTGCCGCCGGCGGTCGAGGCGAAGATGGGCGCCGTCGCGCGCGATCTCATCGTGCTGCTCGACACCTCGGGCTCGATGTCGGGCCTGCCGCTCGATCAGGCGCGGCGCTTCACCGCGGCGCTCATCGACAGCCTGCAGGAGCAGGACACGCTCGAGCTGATCGAGTTCTCCTCCTCCCCTCGCCGGTGGAAGAAGGCGCCCGTCGCCGCGACGGCCTCGAACCGCAAAGACGCGCAGGGGTGGCTGGCGAAGCTGCGCGCGTCTGGCGGCACCGAGATGGCCCGCGGCATCATCGAGGCGCTCGCGCCGCTGCGCGAGGACGCCCAGCGGCAGGTGGTGCTGATCACCGACGGCCTCATCGGCAGCGAGCATGAGGTGCTCGGCGCCATCGCGCACCGAATGCCGGCCGGCTCCCGCGTGCACACGGTGGGCGTCGGCTCGGGGGTCAACCGCAGCCTCACCCAGCCCGCCGCGCGCGCCGGCCGGGGCGTCGAGCTGGTGATGGGCCTGGGCGAAGACGTCGAGGTCTCGATTCGCCGCCTGCTCGCCCGCACCACCGCCCCGCTCATCACCGAGCTCGAGCTCTCGGGCGACGCGCTGGTGCTCTCGGCGCCGCAGCGGCTGCCTGACGTGTACTCGGGCGCACCGGCGCTCCTGTCGATGAAGCTCAAGCCCTCGGGCGGGCGCGTGACGGTGCGCGGGCGCACGGCGGCGGGTGACTTCGAAGAGTCGCTCGAGGTGCCGGCCGTCGACCGCGGCTCCGGCAGCCGCGCGGTCGCGACGCTCTTCGCGCGGGAGCTGGTGGAGGACCTCGAAACCCAGCGCGTGGTGGAGCCCGGCCACCCGGTGGACCCGGCCGTCACGGCGCTCGGCCTCGACTTCCAGATCTCGACCCGCCTCACCTCGTGGGTCGCCCTCAGCGAGCAGCTGACGGTCGACCCGCGGCTGCCGCGCCGCAACGTCACCCAGCCGCAGGCCCTGGCGTACGGGCTGTCGGCCGAGGGGGTGGGCCTGCGCGGCCTGAGCGCGCCGACGGGCGGGGCCTTCGCGGTGGCGGCCTCCTTCGCGGCGCCCGCGCCCATGGTGGAGCTGGCCTCGATGGTGTTGGGCAGAGCGTCTGGAGCGCCCCGGGGGCCCGGAGCGCAGGCGAAGACCGAGGAGGCCGAGAAGGAGTTCGCTCCGGAGGGCCGCCGCCGCCTGGGCGACGCGCCCACCCAGGCCGTAGACGACAGTGAAGGCGACGCGGCCGATGGGCTGGGCGGCGCCCCACGAGACGCCGAGGAGCAGGCCCGGCCGTCCGCGCCGGCGCCCGCGAAGCCGAGGGCGGAGGCGGCGCCGCAGAAGAAGCAGCGCAAGGGCGGGTTCGGCCTGGGCGAGCTGGTGGACAAGCTGGTGAAGGCCGTCTCGCCCGCGGGCAGGCGCCTGACCGCGAGGGTGCTGCGCCAGCACGGCACCCGGCTCGACCTCGAGCTCGTGCTCGACCAACAGCTCGACTGGACGCCCAGCCAGGACGTCGTCATCGAGCTGGCCAACGGCACCACGGTGAAGGCCCAGGTGAACTTCGCCTTCACCACCTCCAGCGGCGTCTACGGCCCGGGGCTGGTGCTGACGTTGACCCTCACCACGCCCGGCGAGCTCGAGCGCCCGGTGCGCGTGCAGCTGGTGTCGGCGGGCGAGAACGTCGAGCTGGCGCTGTCGGCGCAGTGATACGGAGCGCGTGATGCAGGGTGAGCTCGACCAGCTCGCGTTGATCTCGGCCGGCGACGCCGCTGCCTTCGGGCGGTGGGCGTCGTCGGTCGAGTCGTCGCTGCGCGGCACGCTGAGGCCCTTCGCCGCGCGCTGTGACACCGAGGTGGTGATGCAGGAGGCGCTGCTGCGGGTGTGGCAGGTGGCGCCGCGCTTCGTGCATGACGGCCGGCCCAACGCGCTGCTGCGCTTCGCGGTCATCACCGCGCGGAACGTGGCCTTCACCGAGCTGCGCAAGGTGGCCGCGACGCCGACCGACGGTGACGCGCTCCAGCGCGCGCTCGAGGCGCAAGGCGAGGTCGCGCCTGGCACACCCGACCCCCACCTGCGCACGGCCATCGGCCGGTGTCGCGAGAAGCTCCCGAAGCAACCCGCGATGGCGCTTGGGGCGCGGCTCGACACGCCCGACGACGATCACGCGCTGGCGGCGTCGGTGCGCATGTCGCTCAACACCTTCCTGCAGAACGTCACCCGCGCGCGCAGGTTCCTCGCGGACTGCCTGAAGAAGGCCGGCATCGACCTCGACCTGGAGCTCGCGCCATGACGCCCGAAGACCTCCTCCTCCTCGAGCAGGTGGTGTCGGCGCGCCGGGAGCGCACCGCCGATGGCGCCATCAAGAGCCACCCGGCGTGGCACGACCTCGACGACGCGGGGAGAGCGGCGGCCTTCGACGAGACGGTGCGCCAGCGGGCCCTCGAGCGCGCCCTCGACGCCGCGGGCCAGAGCAGCACCATCAAGGCCGTGCTCGCCCGCCTGCGCTGAGTCGCGACGCCCCGAGCTGGAGCCCGTGGTGAGCGTCACCGTCGTGCCGCCCTCGCTGGACTTGCACTCCGGCTTGCGCGCGGCACCGTCGAGGCTCGCGTGGCCGCGCGGGAGGCCGAGCGGGCGTCGTCGTGGGGGAGCTCGTCACCGCGTGGCGGCGCCGGCGTCTGGGGCGAGCCTGACCATCGCCTCGCCGGCGAGCTTGTCGAGCGCCGCCGCCTGCTCGAGCGCCTGCGCGCCCTGCTCGAGCTCGTTCGCCTCGAGCGCCGTCGCCGCCAGCGCGTACTGCTTCCCGGCGTCGTCGAGGAGCCCCGCGGCGACCGCGAGCTCGGGCCGTGCCGGGAAGAGCCCGGTGAGCGCGACCGCGTCGTCGCGCCTGGCGACGGCGGCCACCCGCACGCCCCGGAGCAGCTCGGGCGTCACCACGCCCTTGCCGTGCTTGACGATGGCGCTCGCGGTGTCGGTGACCGCGACCGAGCCGGTGGACGGGCCCTGCGACTTCCAGCCGATCAACGCCAGGCCGTTGACCTCGAGCAGGGCGCCTGGCGCGGGCACCGCCGCGCTCGACGGCTCGAGCACCAGCAGCTGGTAGCGCCACGGGTACTGGAAGACGAGCGCCTGAGACTCCACCGCCAGGAGCAGCTGCTCCGTCGTCACCTTCAAGCCCGGCGCCCCCGCGGCGCGGTCTTCGGGGGTGCAGCGCCCGGCGTCGTCACAGGTCGGCTCGTAGTACTCGAAGCCCGCCTCGTCGTAGCCGATGAGCACCAGGCTGTGCGGCACCGCGCCGCGCTCCTCGAGCAGGAGCGCGCGATCGACGGCGACCCGCACCGCGCGGCCCTTCGACAGCGACGTCTTGAGCGCCCGCACGTACTCGTCGGGGTCGTCGGTGGTGAGGTAGCGGCGGGTGAAGCCGAGGTACGGCGCCGCGCGGAGGAAGCCCACCTCGGGGTCCTGGCCGGGGAAGAAGCCGGTGCGCCGGGGGATCGCCGTCGCGCCCCAGGTGAAGCCCATCAAGAAGTCGTGCGTGCTGCGCGCCTCCACCCGGCCCTGCTGCGCCGCCAGCATGCGCAGGCTCAGCGACTGGCACAGCGGCGCCGCCTCGCTGAACCACGGCACGTCGGTGAGCCTGAACGAGGCCGGCGGGGCCCCGAGGTCGGCCTCGCCCACGGCGACCGGCGCGTACTGGGCCCGGTAGTAGCCGTGGATGAAGGCGCTCATGAGCAGCTGGTAGCCGACGATCACGCCGATCACCGCGAGCACCGCCCCCGCGCCCGCCACCACCTTCCAGCTCGGCCGAACCATCGCCACGGGTGCCCTCATCAGACGGGGGTGAGGAAGCGCGCCACCACCACCTTCACGCCGACCTCGAAGCGCACGGTGAGCTTCGCGTTCGGGCCCTTGCCCGAGACCTCGAGCACCACGCCCTTGCCGAACTGCGAGTGCTGCACCCGCTGGCCGCGCACGTCGTGCGAGGCGTCCTGGTGGAAGTCGGTGGACTGATCGTAGGTGCGGTCGACGACGGGGCCCTCGTCGTGCTGGCGCCGGCGAATCATCGGCCCGCGGGTCGCCTGGGGCACGTGCTCCATCACCGGCACCCCGCCGGCGTCGAGCTCGAGGCCGAACAGCTCGGGCGGCACCTCGGCGAGGAAGCGCGACGGCGGGTTGAAGCGCAGGTCGCCGAAGAGCGCCCGCTGCTGCGCCAACGAGCAGATCAACCGGCGCCGCGCGCGCGTGAAGCCGACGTAACAGAGGCGCCGCTCCTCGGCCATCTCCTCCTCCGACGCCTCGGGCGCCGTCGCCCGCCGGTGGGGGAAGATCTCCTCCTCCATGCCGGTGAGCGCCACCACGTCGAACTCGAGCCCCTTCGCCGCGTGCAGCGTCATCAGCGACACCCGGCCCTGCCCCACGCCCGACTCGCCGTCGGCGTCACCGACCAGGCTGATGCGCTCCAGGAACGACTGGAGCGGCGGCGCCTCGATCTCGAGCGACACCGGCTCCGCCGACGAGAGCACGCCCTCGGTGGCGGGCACCGAAACCGGCTCGGGCCCCGGCGCCTCGGCCGGCCGCGACGCCAGGAGCTCCACGGGCTCCTCGTGCGCCGGCGGGCCCAGGAGCGCGAACAGATCGCCCTGCGGCGACGCCGGCTTCGGCTTCGAGGGCGCCCTCTCGGCGATCAGCGGCGCTGGCGGCGGGGGGGGCGGCGGCGCGAGCGCCTTCACCTCGCCCTGCGCGGTGGTGGCGCCGGTGGCCTCGGCCCGCTGCTGGTCGAACTCCTGGGTGGCGGTGAGCAGCTCGCGCAGGTTCTCGGCGCGCGTCAACGAGTCGTCGCTGCCTTCGGCGAGGTACTGCGCCAGCATGCCGGTCTTCTCGAGCATGAACTCGGCGGCCGGCGTCACCTCGGGCGCGCTGTGGGCGAAGTGCACCAGCTCGTCGAGGAGCGAGCGCACCGACGCCAGCCGTCGCTGCTGCCCGCTGTTGAGCGTGTCGATGCTCGCCACCTGGCCCAGCGCCTCGTAGAGGCTGATGCCCGCGTCGGCCGCCCACGTCTTGAGGCGCTCCACGGTGGTGTCGCCGATGCCGCGCCCAGGCACGTTGATGATGCGGTCGAGGTCGGCGTCGCTCTTCGGGTTCACCATCAGCCGCAGGTAGCTGGCGGCGTTCTTGATCTCGGTGCGCTCGTAGAAGCTGCGGCCCGACACCAGCACGTAGGGCACCCGCGCGAGGCGAAACGTCTCTTCGAGCACGCGGCTCTGCGCGTTGGTGCGGAAGAAGACGGCCATCTGATCGTAGTCGGCGATGCCCTGCCCGCGCAGGTCGTGCAGCTTCATCGCCACCGACTGCGCCTCGCCGCGCTCGTCACGGGCGGCGATCAGCTCGAGCGGCTCGCCCTTCGCGCGCGCCGACCACAGCTTCTTCGACATGCGCTTGCGGTTGCGCTCGATGACCGCGTGCGCCGCCTCGAGGATCGTCTGGTCGCTGCGGTAGTTCTGCTCCAGCTTCACCACCAGCGCGCCGGGGTACGCGGTGGGGAACGAGAGGATGTTGTCGACCTCGGCGCCGCGCCACCGGTAGATGCTCTGGTCGTCGTCGCCCACCACCACCAGGTTCGAGGGGCGCTCCACGCCGTTGCGGGTGGCGTCGGGGCTCCCTGGCGGCGGCGCGAGCAGCCGCAACAGCTCGTACTGCACCGGGTTGGTGTCTTGAAACTCGTCGACCAGCACGTGGCTGAACCGGTCCTGGTAGCGGCGCCGCAGCTCTTCGTTGGTGCGCAGGGCCTCGACCAGGAGCATCAGGAGATCGCCGAAGTCCACCGCGTCGGCCGCGCGCAAGAGCTTCTGGTAGCGGCGGTAGAGGCGCTGCACCGTCTGCGCCTTCGGGTCGCCCGAGGGCTTCATCTCGTCGGGCAGCCGCCCCTGGTTCTTCTCGCCGTCGATGCGCGAGAGCACCTCGCGCGGCGTCATCGTCGACAGCTCGATGCCCTCGTCGCGAATGGCCCGCTTCATCAAGGTGAGCTGGTCGCCGTCGTCGTAGATAACGAAGCTGCGGGTGAGGCCCACCGCCTCGGCCTCGCGGCGCAGCAGCATGGCGGCCGCCGAGTGGAAGGTGCTGACCACCAGCCCCTGCGCCTGCGGCCCCAGCAACGCCTCGAGGCGCTGCTTCATCTCGCGCGCGGCCTTGTTGGTGAAGGTGACCGCGAGGATCTTCCACGCCGGCACCTTGCGCTGGGTGACGAGGAAGCCGATGCGCCGGGTGATGACGCGCGTCTTGCCCGAGCCCGCGCCGGCCAGCACCAGCATGGGCCCGCGCTCGTGCAGCACCGCTTCCCGCTGCGGCGGGTTCAAGTCATCGAGGAGCGGGCCGACCTCACCCTGGGCGATCACGTCACGTCTCCGACGGCGCGTCGTGCACACCCGAGGCCGCCGCCGAGTTGTCCTGGGGCGCCTCGGTCAACAACACCCCGCGCCGCAGCAGCTCGCCGAGCACCTGCTCGACGTCTTCGTAGGGCAGCTCGAGGTCCTCGCTCAGCGCGGCCACGCCGCGCGGCTGCTGCCGGAGCGCAGCCAGCACCTTGAGCTCCTTCTCGTTGGCCACCCGGCTGAAGAGCAGCGACAGCTCGGGGTGCAGGAACAGGCGCGTGGGCTGCGAGACGGCGTCGCGCATGCGGGCCGAGAGCCACGACTCGAGGGCCTTGCCCGCGCCTTCCGCCGTCTCGAACAGCCACGGCGCCGACCTCGGCACCACGCCCACGTCACCCGGCGTGAAGGCGCCCTCGCCGGTCGACGAGAGGAAGGACTCGAGCGCCATCACGCCCTCGATGCGCAGGCTGCCGGTCTGCGCGGTCGCGCTCACCAGCTGGCCGTGCGAGGCCTTCACCTCGAAGCGGCCCAGGGGCTCCGACACCGTCAGCGTGCCGACGAGGTCGAGCTCGGCGATGGCCCGCAAGGTCCACATGGGGCCGACCAGCCGCAGGTCCACCGCGGTCTTCTCTTTGCGGGCCAGCGAGTCCCAGGTGTCTTTGCGCGGCTGGAGCAGCAGCTCGAGGGTGTCGAGCACCGGCTTGGCGCGGCCGGTCTTCTTCAGGTAGGCGCGCGCGCCGGCCCGGGCGGCCTTGAGCGTCTCGCGGAGCTCGTCGTGGGCCGACAGCACGAGGATGGCGGCCTCACGCGCGGTGATGTGCTGCCGCAGCTGCCGCAGCAGGCCCCAGCCGTCGAGGCCCGGCAGGTTGAGGTCGGCCACCACCACGTCGAAGTTGGCGCTGGTGGCCTTGAGGAGCCCCTCGATGCCGTCGGCGGCGCCGTCGAGATCGCCGAAGTGCGCGAGCTGCTTGAGCAGCAGGCCGCGCAGGGCGTCGTCGTCTTCGACCACCAGCACCCGCGGGCGGTAGGAGCCGCCGGGCACGCGGTGGCGCCCCGTCACCTCGTCGCCGGGCACCCAGCGCGTGGGCGCGTCGTCGATGGCCATCAACTGCTCGAGCGCGCCGTCGCCGACCTCGCTGCCGAAGCGCACCTGGGTCAGCTCGCCGTGCTCGAAGCGCGCGCGGCCCTCGAAGGGCGTGTCGGGGTAGAAGAGGACGGTGCCCGAGAGGTTGCGCCGGCGCGCGTAGGCCGTCAGCCGCGCCTTCGCCGAGGCCGCGTGCACCCGGCTCTGAATGAGCTCGTCGAGCAGCGCCTGCGTTCGTTCCCCCGGGTCGAAGTCGGTGCCGCGCGTCCACAGGTCGACGGCGCCGCTGCGGAGCCAGTGCAGCGCCTGCGGCACCGAGGGCTCGGTCATCAGCCCCACGATGGGAATGTCGAAGAAGGCGCCCTGCGCGCGCAGCTTGAGGGCGGTCTCGCGGCCGGTCGTCTGCGGCAGGCGCTCGTCGAGGATGAGCAGGTTCGGGCGCCAGTCGGTCAGCGTGCGGGTCAGCGTCGCCACGTCGGGCAGGGAGCGCACCTCGAACCCCGCCTCGACGAGCCTGTTGCCCAGCTCGACCCGCGTCGACGCGTCGTCATCGACGAGCACGATGCGGGCGGCGACGGGCTCGAGCATTTCGGCGGTGTCCGAAGGCATCGGGAGGGAAAGAGATAGCGTCTAACGCCGCCGGAGGCACGCCTTCTCGCCTCTTCTTGAGGTAGAGGCCCTTCGCGAAAAATGCTGATCGTCCACCCCCACTTCCACCCCCGCCGCACGGGCGTGACGGCCCACGTGGAGCTGATCGCCAAAGCCCAGGGCGCGCTGGGGGAGGTGAAGGTGATCGGCCAGCAGCTGCCCGACACTCTGCCGCACCTGTCGTGGCGCGCGCTGTGGCGGCGCAGCGGCGTGGAGCAGGTGGTGTGGCACGCGCACCGGAACAACGAGCTGTTGTGGGGCTACCTGCTGAAGCTGTTGGGCCGCAAGCTGACGGTGGTCGCCACCAGCCACAGCCCGCGGCCGGTGGGGCGCTTCACGAAGCTCCTGCTCCGCTTCGCGCGCAAGGTCGTCACCCTCAACAAGCTGGCGGCGGCGTGGGTCGAGACGCCCTCGACCATCGTGCAGCACGGCGTCGACCTGTCGCGCTTCGTGGCGCCGCCGCAGCGCGAGGCGGCGTTGAAGGCGCTGGCGCTCCCCGGGGCGCGCGCCGTCGGCGTGGTGGGGCGGGTGCGGCCGAACAAGGGCCAGGGCGACTTCGTCGAGGCCGTCGCGCCGCTGCTCGAGCGCTTCCCCGACTGGGTGCCGGTGCTGGTGGGGCTGGCCAAGGACGGCGAGGCGACCTGGGCCGAGGAGCTCAAGGCGAAGACGAAGGGCCGCCTGGTGCTGGCCGGCGAGCACCGCGACGTGGTGCCCTGGTACCAGGCCCTGTCGCTGCTGGTGCACCCCTCGTACGCCGAGGCCTTCTCGATGGTGCTGATCGAGGCGATGGCGACGGGCTGCTGCGTGGTGGCCACCCGCATCGCGGCGGTGCCCGAGGTGATCGACGACGGGCGCACCGGCTTCCTCTTCGACCCGGGCGACGTCGAGGGGCTGCGCCGAATCCTCGAGCGGCTGCTGGCCGACCCGGCGCTGGTGGAGCAGGTGGGCCGGGCCGCGCGCGAAGAGGCGGTGAAGCGCTTCGGGGTCGAGGTCGAGGCGAAGGCGCTGATGGCGCTCTACGAGGCGGCCGCGACCGGCGCCTGAGCCGTGACGCCCAGGGTCGAGAGCCACGAGTGCGCGCGGGCCTCGAAGCGGTGCTGACGGAAGCCGTGCCACTTCTCGAGCTCTTCGGGCAGCCACCCCAGCACCGCGCGGAACCGGCGCTCGGGGCGAGGGGCCGTCAAGGCGAGCTCGAGTGACTCGCGCAGCCGCCCGTCGGTCAGCTCGTCGACGAAGGCGCGCATGTCGACGAGGTGGTGCTGCGGGTCGGCCGCGGGCACGGGCCTGAAGCGCGCGGGGTTGCCCTCGATCTCGTCGGGCTTGAGGCCGCCCCACTCGGCGGCGTCGTACTCGCGGCTGACGAGAATCACCTTCCCCGACTCGAGGTCGAGGAACCACTTGAGCTCCGACACCTCGGACTCCGCGGACAACGCGATGCAGAGCTCAGCGAGATCGACCGGCAGGCATTTCAACGTTTGACTCACGAATCGACTTCCCCCGGGTGGGCGCCTTACGCCACCGGCTCTGGGCGGCGCAAGGTCCCGGCAGCGCGTTTGTGCGAAGGGCGTCAGCGCACCCCGTGCATCATCGTCAGCAGGCGCCGCGACAAGAAGAAGAGGATCAAGGCCGACAGGCCCGACATGGCGACGAAGAGCATGAAGAAGTCGTAGAGGTCGGTGATCTTGAAGCCCAGGAAGCTGCGCGAGTTGTCCACCAGGCTGCCCTCGACGCGCTTCTGCAGCTCGGCCTTGAGCGCGGGGTCGGCGATGTTGGCGAGCTGAACGTCGCCCAGGGGCACGGCGACCACCGGGGCGGCGCCCCTGGCCTTCACCACCATCAGCTTGAACTTCGCGGCGCGCTCCTTGAAGTCGCCGGGCAGGAGCGTCTTGCCGTCGGCGGGCACCTCGACGCCGACGATGGCCGCGGTCATGGCGGCCTGGTCATCGGCGCTGGGCCCCTTGTCCTTGCCGGCCTCGGCCTGCTCGGCGTCGGAGCGCTTGAGCTTCGAGAGATCGACCGGGCGACAGGTCTTCTTCGCGGCCACCTCTTCGACCTTCCACGCGCCACGAATGCGCTCACCGAACTCCCGGTCGATCGACGCCAGCCCCTGCACCGAGACGGCGGGCTCCGGGTAGAGCGCCGACAGCGTGCCGGCGAACTTGTTGGCCGCCGAGGTCGAGAGGAACCAGACGCCCATCAGGAGCGAGGCGAACTTCACCGGCGCCAGCTTGTTCACCATCGAGAGCCCGATGGGCGACAGGCACAGCTCACCCAGCGTGTGGATCGTGTACAGGCTGAAGAGCCAGAGCATCGACACCTTCACGCCGGGCTCGAGCCCCTTCACGCCCAGCGCGATGACGAGGTAGCCGAGGGCGAGCAGGAAGAGCCCGATGGACTGCTTGAACGGCGAGGCGGGCTCCTTGTTGCGGCGGCCCAGCGCGCCCCACAGCCCCACGAAGACGGGCGCCAGCAGCACGATCGCCACCGCGTTGATCGACTGGAAGTACGAGGCCGGCACCGTCCACCCGAAGAGGTTCCGGTTGGTCTGCTCCTCGGCGAAGTAGGTCAGCGACGCGCCGGCCTGCTCGAAGGCCGACCAGAAGAAGATGACGAAGAAGGCGATGATGTAGATGACCCAGATGCGGTCGCGCTCCACCTTGGTGAGCGACGGGTCCGAGATGATGTAGCCGGGGCCCGCGATGGTCAGCGAGAAGATGAACGAGCCGATCCAGTCGAAGTCGGCGCCGAACTTCAGCGCGGCCAGAATGCCCAGGAAGATGGCGCCCCACACCAGCAGCAGCGTGAGGTTGAAGGGCACCTTGGGCGCGTCGCTCTTCTCTTCCCGCGCCTCGTTGGGCCGGTCGCCGATCTGCGTGCCGTCGGGCGTGACGATGTACTTGTCCTTCAGCCAGATGAAGAGCACCACCGAGGCCACCATGCCGATGCCCGCGGCGAGGAAGCCCCAGCGGAAGTCTTCGGGGCAGCCGGTGTCGCCGAGGAAGCCGCAGGCCAGCGGAGCGAAGAACGCGCCCAGGTTGATGCCCATGTAGAAGATGGTGAAGGCCGAATCGACGCGCTTGTCGCCCGCCGGGTAGAGCTGGCCCACCATCGTCGAGATGTTCGGCTTGAAGAAGCCGTTGCCGAAGATGAGGAAGCCCAGGCCGACGTACATCAGCAGCTTCGAGAACCCGACCTCTTCGAAGAAGGTGCCCGAGGCGAACATCGTGAACTGGCCCGCCGCCATCAAGAGTCCGCCGAAGATGATGGAGCGGCGGTTGCCCCAGAAGCGGTCGGCCACGTACCCGCCGATGAGGGGCGTCAGGTAGACGAGGCCGGTGTAGCTCCCATAGATGGTCGAGCCTTCGTCCTTGCTGAGCAGCAGGGCCTTCGTCATGTACAGCACGAAGATGGCGCGCATGCCGTAGTAGCTGAAGCGCTCGAACATCTCGGTGACGAACAGCACGTACAGGCCCTTGGGGTGACCCTTGGGCGTCTCGGCAACGGCAGCGTCGCTCATGTGACCTCGTGAGAAATCAGCCAGGGACAGCGGAAAGCGCGGCCTCGTCGCACCCTTGTGCGTGATGGTCAAGGCATCGCGGCGCGCGGCGCTTGACCCCTCGCGTCTCAAGTGGTGACTCCCCGCTCCGTGCTGGAGCGACGAGGTCACTGGCTGTTGTTCGCGTTCGCGCTGGCGCTCTACGCGCCGACGCTCGGCAACGGGCTCACCTCGTGGGACGACCCGGACTACACCACCCGCAGCCCCTTCGTGACCGAGGGCCTGGCCGGCGCCGCGCGCGCGTTCACCGTCACCTACCACGGCGCGTACATTCCCCTCTCGCACGCGGTGCTGACGCTCGCCGGCGCGAAGGACCCGGCGAACCCGCTGCCCTACCACCTGGTGCAGTGGCTCCTGTTCGCCGTCGCCGTGGCGCTCTTGCCGCGCGCGCTGGCGGCGTTCTCGGTGCCTCCCCTGGTGGCCCTGGGCGCGGCGGCGCTGTGGCTGGCGCACCCCTTCCGTGTGGAGTCGGTCTCGTGGGTGGCCAACCTCAAAGACACGCTCTCGCTGCTGGGCCTCTTCGCCTCGCTCGCGGCGTACGCGTCGAACCGCAGGTGGCTGTCCGCCTCGCTCTTCGCGCTGGGGCTGCTGGCGAAGGCCTCGCTGGCGCCGCTGGCGGTGGTGTTCCTGGCGCTCGAGTGGCGCCGCACCACGCGCCCGACGGCCGCGCTGTCGTCGCTGCGGTGGCTCTTGCCCGGGCTGGGCGCCGGCGTGCTCGCCGTGGTGGTGCACCGCCTCTCTGCCCCCGCGCCCATCGGCCCCTCGAGCTGGGCGACCGCGGCGTTCACGCCCTTCTGGTACCTGGGCCGCACGCTGTGGCCGCTGGGCTCGCGCGCCGTCTACGAGTGGACGCCGCCGTCGGGCCCTGCGCTCGCGGCCGTCATCGGGGCATGGCTCCTCACCCTCGCGGTGGTGGGGCTGGGCCTTCGTCGCGGCGCGCGCCCCCCTCTCCGCGGCCTCGCCATCGGCGCGCTGCTCTTCCTCCTGCCGCTGCTGCCCTTCACCGGCGTGGTGCCGCAGCTGCACGTGGTGGCCGAGCGCTACACGCTCTTCCCGTCGCTGGTGCTGGCCGTCGGCGTGGCGTGGCTGCTGGCGCCCCTGGGGCGGGCCGGCGCGGTGGCGCTGGCGGTGCTGGTGGTCGCGCTCGCGGTGCCCAACGTGCTGCGCCAGCGGGAGTGGCGTGACGCGCTCTCGTTGTGGACGAGCAACGTCGCGCTGGCGCCGGGCTCCACCGTCGCGCACGTCAACCTCGCGGGCGCGCTGGGCGGCGTCGGCCGGTTCGACGAGGCGCTCCGCGAGCTGCAGACGGTGCGGGCGCTCGAGACCAACTACCCCTCGCTCGACTGCTTCACCGCCATGGCGCGCGCCGGCAAGGAGCGCCTCGACCCCTCGTTCGCGGTCACCGAGCTCGGCGAGCTCTGCGCCCTGCCGCCCTCGCAGCGGTGGGGCCCGGCGGCCCGCATCGTGGCCCGCCGCGACGCCACCGCCGTGGTGGTGCTCGAGGAGCTGGCCTTCGGCGCCGACCGCCCGAAGGCCGCGGCCGCGGCGGCCGCCATCGCGCTGGAGAAGCAGCAGCTCGAGCGGGCCTTCGCGCTCGCCACCCAGGCCCGCCTGTGGGACCCGAGCCTGGAGCGCGCCCTCGTCACCCAGATCCTCGCGCTGGTGAAGCTCAAGCGCCTCGACGAGGCGCGGGCGCTGACGGCCACCGAGGTGAAGGACCCGAGGCTGGCGGCGCGGCTGCTGGGCCTGCGGGGCGTGGTGCTGCACGAGCAGGGGCAGTTCGCCGAGGCCGAGCAGCTGCTCCAGCAGAGCACCGACCAGCTGCGCGCGCTGGGTGAAGCGCCCTAGGCGCGCACGCCTTCGAACATCAGCGCGGTGATGGCCTTCGTCCACCGGGCGAGCTCGGCGGGCGCTTCGTTCGCCGCCAGCTGGCGCACGCCTTCGAACACCATGGAGTTGACGAGCAGCGCCGTCACCTCGACGTCGAGGTCCTTTCGGAGGAAGCCGCGGGTGATGCCGTTCTCGAGGTACGCCTGGGTGGCGATGCCGAAGAACGTCACCGTCGCCTTCAGCTTCTCGTTGAGCTCCTGGCTGATGCCCGGCGCCTCGACGAAGAGCAGCCGCGCCAGCGCCCGGTTCTGCTGAAAGGCGTCGAACAGCCCCCGGCCGATGCGCTCGACCTGCGCGCGGTACTCGTCGAGCGTGGTGCTCGCGCTGGCGCTCTCAGGGGCCAACACCACCGCCACCTCGGCCATCACCTCGTCGATGACGGCGTGGAAGACGTCGAGCTTGCTGTCGAAGTACCGGTAGAAGGTGCCCAGGCCGATGCCCTCGTCCTCGGCGATCTGCGCCACCGTTGACGCGTGAAAGCCGTGCTTCGAGAACACCCGCGCCGACGCGTCGAGAATGGCCCGCCGCTTCTGTTCGGTCTTCACCCGCGGCATTTCTCGCCTGCTTTCAGCATGTTGCGGAAATATCGGCAACCGGTCTTGCTGATTCTATAACGATAATGCTACGTCTCGATTCCGGCCGGCGGGCGGCCGCCGCGAGGGGTGCACCATGGTTCAAGTCGACGTCTTCTGGTCGTACGGCATCGGCGCCGGGCTGGGCCTGGCGAGCGCCGCGAAGGGGCTGCGCACTTTGGAGCGGCCGCTCGAGGCGTTGCGGAGCGCCGACGCGTTTCAGGCCCTGCTGTTCCTGGCGGTGGTGTTCGCGCCGTCGGGCTTCGTGCTGCTGTGGAGCTTCCCTTCGTGGGAGACGATGCACGTGGGCACGCGCGAGCTGCCGGGCTGGCTGGTGGCGCTCTTCGGCATCACCAACATCACCCAGGGGCTGCTGGGCTTCGTGGTGGCGCGGTGGCTCTCGAGCCGGGGCCGGGCCTTCAGCGCGCTGCTGCACTGGCTGGGCGGCTACTTCGGCATGTTCTTCATCCTCGTGCACGGGTGGGACGGCTCGGGCTACCAGCGCTTCTTCTCGCCGACGCGCGAGGCGCTGACCGGGTGGACGTGGCGCACCGCGGCCTCGTGGCTCACCTCGGACGTCGCGCTGACGTTGCTGGCGATGGGGGTGGTGCTGATCCCCTGGCTGGTGGGGCTGACGGTCTCGTGGCTGCGCGCCTCGCAGCGCGCGCCCGCTGCGGCGGCGCTGTGGGTGGCCATCCTCCTGCTCCTGGTGGTCGGCGTGCCGGCGTTCGCGGTGGCGTCGAGCGTGCTGGTGCGACAGCTCGGCGCTCCCCTGGGCGCGGCGGCCACCTTCGCGCTCGCCCTCGCCCTCACCCACCGGCGGGTCGGCCCGCTGCGGCGGCTCTTCGCGTGGCTCGGCTTCGACGAGGAGCGGGCCGCGCCCGCGCTGAAGCAGGTGACGGCGTGAAGTCGGTGCTCATCACCGGGGCCGGCGGCGGCATCGGGCGCGCGCTGGTCGCCCGCTTCGAGCGCGCGGGCTGGCTGGTGCACGCCTCGGAGCGAAAGGGGCCCGGGCTGGTGCTCGACGTCACCAGCGAGGCCTCGGTGCAGGACTGCAAGGCCCGCATCGGGGTGCCCGACGTCGTCGTCAACAACGCGGGGCTGGGGCTGCTGGGGCCCATCGCGGAGACGAGCGACGAGGTGTTGATGCGCCAGCTCGACGTCAACGTGCGCGGGCTGCTGCGCGTCACCCGCGCCTTCGTGCCCGAGATGTGCCGCCGTGGGCACGGGCGCCTCATCAACGTCGGGAGCCTCGCGGGCACCTTCACCCTGCCCTGGTTCGGCTCGTACTCGGCCAGCAAGTACGCGGTCGAGGCGATGACCGACGCGCTCCGCCTCGAGGTCGCGCCCTTCGGCGTCAAGGTCTCGCTCGTCGAGCCCACCATCGTCGGCACCGGCTTCGTCGACGGCGCCGTGGCGTCGCTCGAGGCCGCCGCGCCCCACTCGCTCTGGCACCAGCCGCTGCGCCAGACGGTGGCCGACCGCGCCACCTTCTCACGCGTGCAGATCAGCCCCGAGCAGGTCGCCGAGGCCCTCTTCACCGCCGCCACGGCCCGCCGCCCCCGCGCGCGCTATCGGGTCGGCGCGCTCAGCTCCGTGCTGTTGCGGCTGACCGCCGTGCTCCCCACCGCGGTCGTCGACGCCGCCTTGCGCGTGATGGGCCGCCTCCAGGCCCCCGCCTTGCCACCCGCGCCCAGAGCGAACACAGTGCTGTCCCTGCCGGCCCCCCGCGACGGAGTCTCACCATGATCAACCTCGAAGGCTTCGGCTTCGAAGCGCCCCCCGGCTTTCGCACCGAAGAGGTCCTGTCTCTTATACACATCT
>JACSRE010000290.1 GCA_014879945.1 Myxococcus sp. | reverse complement strand
ATTTCCATGGCGAGTGGAACTACAAGCTATGCCCTCAAGCGATCGTGTAGTTTGGTCTCAAGCCCTTACTCGGCAGTTGCACTGGCCCTGTCCATTCAGACCCAGACCGTCAATATCTTCCTTTTGCCATGTGGCACCCGTCCAGAACGCATGACGGAGAACACCTCTTGCAACATTAACGTAGTAGACGTGTGGCGAACCGGCCATATCGATCGCGACAGGATGTGCCATTGGCCCTGATTCGATCGTCTCGCAATTCCAGACGCCGGCCCCGTAGTTAAAGAACGCATGGCGCAGTTCGGTACTATTAAACGAGACGTAGAATATGTCGTGATAACCGCCGACGAACTGGGCTGAAATCTCACCATTTGTTCCCTTGTTGCAAGTGGGGTGAGGGGGTGAATTCCTTTGGTCAACCACTGTACGAGCCCAACTTCCTGCCCAGTAGCGCTGAATGAGTGCTGTGTCTTCGGAGTAGAAGACGTTGTGCCAGCCATCCCAAAGCGTGGACGAGCCAACAAGCTGGCGGCTAGAGGGCGCCTGAACGCTTGTTCGATAGAAGGGTGAATATGCGTTTGCGCTAATTGACGCGAACAGAGAGCAAGCCAAGCCAAGATGAGATGAGATGAGATGAGATGAGATGAGATGAGATTTCGGCATTGGTTGTTCCTCCCCGCAGAAACTGAAGCCCAGTGGCCCATCTGGCAGCCGCGCTCGTCGTAGTCGAAGACTCCGCAGGTCGCCACTACTCTTGGGCTCGTTGGCTACTCGGAACCGAGCCCGGCCTACGGCGCGGAAGTCGCACCGTCGAGTTGTGGACAGCCCTACATCTGGGTGACCCACTCCCGCACCAGCGTCGAGAACGCGATCTTCTGCGACGCCAGCCGCGACGGCGAGAGCGTGACGAGCGCGCGGTCGGAATCGAGCCACTTCACGAGGGCGTCTGCCTTCGGGCTCAACACCACCTTCGCCTTCGTCGCCTTCTTCTTCGCCCCGGTGTGAAAGACGAGCTGCACGTCTTCCGTCGAGCGCAGGTGAAAGGTGGCGAAGAACTCCTCGGTGCGAAAGCTGGGCGCGTTCCACTTGATGGCTTCGCTGATTCCAGGCATCGCCGAGAGCAGGAGCGCGCGCACGCGCACCACGTCGTCACGCAGCGGGTGCTCCAGCACCTCGAGGAAGGCATCGACTTCGTTGCCGGGCGCCGGCGGGAGCTTGCCGGTCTTCTGCTGCTTCATCGTCACAGCGTGCCCGAGGCGCAGGCAGCGCTCAACGACGACGACGGCGCCGCAACGCGACCAGCGCGAGGGCGCCCAGGCCAGGGCCGGCCAGCGTCGAGGAACACCCCGCGGCATCCGAGGGAACGAAGGTGGTCAGCTTCTCAGACGAGGTCGCCAGGTTGCCCGAGAGGTCGAACGCCAGCACCCGCAGGTCCACCATGCCCTCGGGCACCGAGACGGCGGTCAGCGCCGCGCCGCTCGCGACCGCCAACGCCGACCCTGGCATGGTGGTGCTGGTCGCGGTCGCCTGCACCAGGAAGTTCACGTCACCGGGCGCATCGAGCGTCACCGTCACCTCCGAGGGCCCGCCGCAGCCGTACGCGCTGTCCTTCTCGCCCTTCACCTCGGTGAGCTTCGCCCGCGGCAGCTCGGGCGGCTGGGTGTCAACCTCTTCCGAGGTCGAGAAGCGCGACAACACCGCGCCGTTGAGCTCGATGCGGTAGCTCGCGTTCGCCTCGAGCAGCGCCATGGGCTTGAGCACGAAGAGCGTCGCCACCTGCTCGCCCGTCACCCGAACGCCCGTGCTCATCAACGCCACGCTCTTGCCGCGCTCGTCGAGCAGCCGCACCGCGCTGGCGTCTTTGAGCGTGTCGCCCCGCTCCGAGAGGGGCAGGTCTGACCGCAGCCACAGCGACGTCGACCGCGGCACCCGGGAGCCTTCGGCGGGCAACGTCTGGAACCCGTGAATGGCAGCGAGCGCCACCCGGCTACACGCCTCAGCCGGGGCGCTCGGCATCAGCGCCACCAAAGCGCCCGCGACTGCTGACTTCCAGTACGACTGCAGAACCATGGAGCGCTGCCTGAGCAGCCTCCATGCCAGCCTATTGCTCTTTTAATTCATGGACTTGCGAGGCAGCTCTCAGGGAGCCGCTCCTGATCCATGACACCGCCGCCACGCCTCCACCTCGTCCGCCGTGATTGAAATGGTGCAGCGATACACCAACGCTGGGGGCGCTCACCCCCACCGCTCAGCCCCGTTGGCCGAAGACCATTCGAAAGAGTACGGCACCCTCGACGCGTGGCACGAACCGTGGAGACAATGGGCCCATGTACCCCGAGCTCCGAAACGACCGACGGTTCAACTGCCAGGCGCGCTTCTTCGGCTCGGGAGGCACCTTCCTCTTCCGCGGCGCCGTGACCGACATCTCGCGCACCGGCCTGTGCCTGGTGGGCATCTCGGCCATGGCGAAGGGCCAGTCGATTCACCTCAAGGTCGACCTGCCCACCGGCACCGTCGACGCCGTCGCCGAGGTGCGCTGGGTGCGCGGCCAGACCGACGGCACCGCCGAAGCCGGCCTGCGCTTCGTGCGCATCAACCAGCCCAGCCTCGAGGCCATCGACGAAGCCACCGCGGAGCGCCCCATCACCTCGGGCTTCATGCGGCAGTACGTGTTCCGCTGAGGCGTTGACGCGCCTCCATCCGACGTTCACAGTCACGCCCGTGCGGTGGCCGGCCCTCTCTCTGTTGCTGTGGTGTGCCTGCGCGACCCAGCACGCCGCCACCACGCCCATCGAGGCGACGCCTGTCGAAGACACCGTCGCCAGCGCGTTCGAGCCCGAGGCCGTGGTGGGCGCGCCGGCCGTCACCGCCAAGCCTCCGCCGCCGTTGGCCGACCTGCGGGCCCCGCTCAAGGAAGCCGTCGAGGCCGCCACCCGGGCGCTGAGCAACAAAGACCTCGAGGCAGCCCGCGAGGCTTCGGCGCGCGCCACCAAGGCCGCTGAGGCGCTCAGCGCGATGGACCGCGTCACCACCGCCGAGCTGTCCTTCAAGGTCGCGCTCGCGGGCGGCGCCGTCGACGACGCGCAGCAGACCGCGAGGGCCTGGCGCGCCAGGTGCGCCGGTGACGGCCTCGACGCCTGCCGTGCCGCCGCGAACGCCGCGCTCCTGTCCACATCGCGCCTCGACCCGTCGCTCACCAGGGGGCTCAAGGAAGAAGTGGACGACGTGAAGAAGGCCGAGAGCTGCCTCAAGGCCTCTGAGCGCGCGCACAAACCCGAGAAGTGCTTCGCCGACGCCGAGAAGACGGCGAAGGCCCACCACGACGAGCTGCTGCTTTCCCGGGCTGCGCTGGTGCGCGCGCTCGCCGCGCCCGAGGCGCGCCAGCCGGCCTTGCTCGCCACGGTGGGCCTACGCTGCGAGGCCCCCGGCTGCGTCGCGGTGCGCCGCAGAGCGCTCGCCGTCCTCGTCGCCAGGGCCCGCGCCGAGAAGAAGCCCGACGACCTCGCCCGCTACGCGCTGCTAGACGCCCAGGCCTTCGCCACCCTCGCCGCGCCGGCCGAGCGCACCTGGGCCCGGCCGCCCGAGACCGACGCCGCCTGCGCGACGGTAGACGCCACCAACGGCCCCGGCGCGTGCCGCAAGCTCGAGAAGCAGCTCAACGGCGGCTGGTCGTTCAAGGACTTCTCGAAGGACAAGCCGCGCGATGGCCTCTCGGCCGACGAGGTGCGCACGGTGAACGAGCACTACGCGCCGCTGCTGCAGGAGTGCCTCGGCGCCCAGGCCAGACGCCTCACCCCACCCGACGCCGTCCGCTACGAGGTGCGGTGGATGGTGTTCAACGACGGCCGCGTCGGCGAGGTGCACTTCAAGAACCCCGCCGCCGACGGCTCCGAGCTGGGCAAGTGCCTGCGCGCGCAGTTCGAGCTCTGGCGCTACCCCCGCTACGAGGGCGAGTGGCAGCACGTCGAGCAGGCCTTCACCGTCAGCGCCGTCGAGCGTCGAAGCGGGCGCTGACGACTCCTCCTTCTCAAAGAGCGTGACATGACGAAGCGACGCCGTTGGCCGTGGGTCGTGCTGCTCGCGCTGGTGCTCCTCGCTCCCGGCTACTGGTGGCTCTTCATGGAGTCCGCCGAGCCCGAGGGCGCCTTCACCATCGACCTGGCGCAGGTGCGCCGCCTGGCCAACGAGGTGCCGGGCGAGAAGCCCTCGGCGATTCACTTCGAGCCCGTCGCGCACTTCGAGTTCCCCGGCGCCGCCATCGTCGCCGGCGACGGCTGGGGCCTCGAGGACATGACGGTCTACGCGTACCAGCTCGTCTTCCCCGACCAGCGCGTCATCGTGGACACCGCGATGGACGAGGCGACCGCGAAGCAGGGCGGCGCGACGGCCTTCGACCCCGAGGCGTTCGCGCGGGTGACGAAGGCCCTCTCTGAGGCGCGGCACGTCGTGGTGACGCACGAGCACTTCGACCACCTGGCCGGGCTCGCCACGCACCCCGACGCGAAGGCGCTGATGGCGAAGGCCGCGTTGACGAAGGAGCAGCTCGCCGAGCCCTCGCGCATGGACCCGCTGGTGTTCCCCCCTGCGGCGCTCGAGGGGTACCGGCCGCTCGAGACCGGCGCCCTGCACGCGCTGGCGCCCGGCGTCGTCCTCATCAAGTCGCCTGGCCACACGCCGGGCAGCCAGCTCGTCTACGTGCAGCGCGCCGACGGCGCCGAGGCGCTCTTGCTGGGAGACGTCGCGTGGCACTGGCGCAACGTCGAGCTGGTGCGGGAGCGGGCGCGGCTGGTGACGGCGGTGTTCCTCCACGAAGACCGCGCCGCCGTCTTGCGCGAGCTGGCCGAGCTCCACCGCCTGGCGGCCGCCGAGCCCGCGTTGACGATTCTGCCCGGGCACGACGCGGCCCGCGTCGAGCGCGCCGTGGCCGCGGGCCTGCTGGTGAAGACGTTTCTGCCGCCTGCCGCGCCCTGAGCGCGTCTTCGCGCTTGTGAGCGGGCGAAGGCCAGGTGTACGAATCGCAGCTTCGGCTCCACTTCGTACGGCGCCGTTCTCCACCATGGCATCGGGCGACGACGAGCGCGCGACAGGCGCACGACAGCTGCGTTTCACCAGAGAGCGTCGCGGCGTGGCCGGCGACACCATGGCGGCCTGGGCGCGGCCCATCACCAGCGACGAGGCGCGCCGGAACGCCGAGCTCGTCGCGACATCACGATGGCCACGAACGCCCAGTCACGCCTATCCTTCGCGGCCTCCTCCCACCATGCCGCTGCGACTCGCCGAGCTCCAGGACCGGTTGCGCGCGTCACTGCTCGGCTTTGCCGTCGGTGATGCGCTGGGGTTCCCGCTCCGGGGCCTGCCGCCGCCGGGCCTGACGCGCCTGTCGCACGTGGCCGACGACTTCGCCGCCCGCCCCCGCGGCCGCTTCGCCAAGGGCCAGTTCAGCGACGACACCCAGATGATGCTGGCCGTCGCCGAGGCGGTGGCGAGCGAGAAGCGCGTCGACGGCCGCAGCATCGCCGCGCACCTGTCGTGGCTGTGGCAAGAGGGCGTCATCCTCCAGCCGCCGAACAGCGCCACCCAGTCGGCCCAGGCCCTGCTCGCCGGCACCCCGTGGATGAGCGCGGGCGCCGAGATTGGCGTGCGCGACCCGTCGTGCCTGTCGCGCGCCCTGGTGCTGGGCTTCTGGAGCGAGCCGTCGCCGCCCCGCCTGGCGCACGACGCGCAGGTGTCGACGGTGGTGACGCACAAAGACCCGCTCTGCACGGCCGCCGCGGCCGCCTTCGCGCGGGCGGTGCAGCTGGGCCTGTCGGGAGAGCAGCACGACGGCGCCGCGTTCTGCGCCGAGGTGTCGAAGGCCGCCGCGCCCGCGCACCAGGAGCTCGCCGAGGAGCTGTACTACCTGCCTCGCGCGCTGGCCTGGGCGCCCGACCGCGCGCTCCCGGCGCTGCGCCGCGTCGGCGTGTCGTCGGCGGACTACGACCTCGAGGCGGGCCTCCCGGCGCACGTGACGCCCGTGCTCCTCACCGCGCTGTACTGCGTGCTCAAGGCCCCCACCGACGTGCGGCAGGCGCTGTCGATGGTGTTGTCGTGCGGCGGAGAGGTCGACGTCGCCGCGGGCCTGGTGGGCGCCATCATCGGCGCGCACGTGGGCACCGAGGGCCTGCCGGCCCGGCTGCGCCGCAACGTGCTGTACGGCGACTCGCTCGTCGACGCCGCCGACCGGCTGTTCGACGCGCGCCTGGCGAAAGAGCACGTCACCGTCGCGCAGCCCGTCACCGTGCGCCGGTAGTCTTCGACGCGGCCGACGCGCGGCTGGCGAACGAGCACGTCACCGTCGCGCAGCCCGTCACCGTGCGC
>JACSRE010000124.1 GCA_014879945.1 Myxococcus sp. | reverse complement strand
CGTCTTCGACATCTTCAAGATCGGCATCGGCCCCTCGAGCTCCCACACGGTGGGCCCGATGCGCGCGGCGCGGCGGTTCGCCGAGCGGCTGCGTGAAGCGGGTCAGCTGCCGCGGGTGGCGCGGGTGAAGGCCGAGCTGTTCGGCTCCCTGGGCTTCACCGGCAAGGGCCACGGCAGCGACCTCGCGGTGATGCTCGGCCTCGAAGGCGAAGACCCGGCCACCGTCGACGTCGACGGGGCGCCGGCGCGGGTCGCGGCCGTCATGCGCGCGCAGGCGCTCTCGCTGCTGGGCACCCAGCCGGTGAAGTTCGGCGGCGACGCCATCGTGTTCCACCGCCGCGAGAAGCTCCCCCTGCACCCCAACGGCATGCGCTTCACCGCCTTCGCGGCCGACGGCGCGGTGGTGGCGGAGCGCATCTCGTACTCGGTCGGCGGCGGCTTCGTGGTCGACAGCGAGGGCAACGTCGACAGCGGCGCCGCGGCGGCCGGGCTCCCCGAGATTCCCTACGGGTTCTCGTCAGGCGAGGCGCTGCTGGCCCTCTGCGAGAAGACCGGCATGAGCATCTCGACGTTGATGCTCGAGAACGAGAAGACCGCGCGCTCCGAGGCCGAGGTGCGCCGGGGCGTGCTCGAGCTCGTCGCGGCGATGGAGGCGTGCGTGAAGCGCGGCTGCGAGCGCGAGGGGGTGCTCCCCGGCGGCCTCAAGGTGAAGCGGCGCGCCGCGGCCCTGCACCGACGCCTGCGCGCCGACGGCCGCGGCGCCAGCGACCCCCTCATCGTGATGGACTGGGTCAACCTCTGGGCCCTCGCGGTCAACGAAGAGAACGCCGCCGGAGGCCGGGTGGTGACGGCGCCCACCAACGGCGCGGCCGGCATCATTCCCGCGGTGCTGACGTACTACCGGCGCCACGTGCCCAACGCCGATGACGACGGCGCCGTGCGCTTCCTCCTCACCGCCACCGCCATCGCCGCGCTCTACAAGAAGAACGCGAGCATCTCGGGCGCCGAGGTCGGCTGCCAGGGCGAGGTGGGGGTGGCCTGCTCGATGGCCGCCGGCGCGCTCGTCGAGGTGATGGGCGGCACCCCCGCGCAGGTCGAGAACGCCGCCGAGATCGGCATGGAGCACAACCTGGGCCTCACCTGCGACCCCATCGGCGGGCTGGTGCAGGTGCCCTGCATCGAGCGCAACGCCATGGGCAGCATCAAGGCCATCAACGCCGCGCGGCTCGCGCTCTCGGGCGACGGCAAGCACAAGGTGTCGCTCGACAAGGTGATCGACACCATGTGGCAGACCGGCGCCGACATGTCGTCGAAGTACAAAGAGACGGCGCGCGGAGGCCTCGCCGTCAACATCATCGAGTGCTGACGCGTCAGGGCGTGGCGGCCAGCGCGCTCGCGGGCCGGGTGCGCGACCAGCCGCGCGAGACGACCTTCGTCAGCGGAATCGGGCGGGGGCCGCGCACGCGGGTGACCTGCTGCGCGTTCTGTTGCACCACGCGATCCTGCGCCCACTCGGCGATGGCCAGCTGGGCCTCGACGTGAATGTCGGTGAAGACGACGCTGACCTGGGTGCCCAGCTTCGCGCCCACCCGGCCGACCACCCGGCCCGCCACCACGATGGGGCCGTCGACGTTCGGCAGGTGAAACCGAAGCAGCACCGCGTCTCCCAGCGGCGGCGCGGTGGTGACGAAGGCGGCGCCTTCGGGCGACAGATCGCCGAAGCACGAGCGCGAGCGGCGGTTGGGCTCTCGCACGTCGAGGGCGACCTCGAAGCGCGGGTAGTCGCGGCGCTCTTCCTGGCGGCGGGTCTCGAACTGCACCGTACGGTCTCCGCGGCGGTCGCGGCTTCGGCGTTCACGCGTCATGTGCGACAAGGTGCCACGCGCCTGTCGCCTCGCCAGTTTTCGGCCGGGGCCTGGCGGGCGCGGCGCCTGGCGTCGCGGCGGTGCCGCCAGGGCCACGGCGGGCTGCGTCACCAGCATGGCTCGCGGCTCCCGAGGCTGTTGACCGGCGTGCAACGGGTGTAAGGGGCCCGCGTCGCACGAACGCACGCCGCCGGGAGCATCGATGGATATCCACGTTTCGAAGACCTCGACGCCGAAGCCGAAGCCGCCCGAGGCGCAGCTGGGCTTTGGCCGCTTCTTCAGCGACCACCTCTTCGCGATGGACTTCACCGCCGAGAAGGGCTGGGGGAACGCGCGCGTTCAGCCCTACGGCCCCTTCTCGATCGACCCGGCCGCGGGCGTCTTCCACTACGGGCAGGCGATGTTCGAGGGCTCGAAGGCCTTCCGGGGAGAGGACGGCGTGCTGCGCCTGTTCCGCCCGATGGCGCACGCCGAGCGCATGATGGCCGGGGCGCCGCGGCTGTGCATGCCGACGCCGACCGCCGAGCAGATGGTCGAGGCGTGCAAGGCGCTGGTGCGGGTCGACGCCGACTGGGTGCCGAAGGCGGCTGGCACCTCGCTCTACCTGCGGCCGACGCTGATCGCGACCGAGGGCTTCCTGGGCGTGCGGCCCGCGAACGAGTACCGCTACTTCATCATCGCCTCGCCGGTGGGCAGCTACTACGGCGGCAACAGCCTCAAGCCGGTTCGCATCTGGGTCGAGACCGTCGACGTGCGCGCCCCTCGCGGAGGCCTCGGCGCCGCCAAGGCGGGCGCCAACTACGCCGCCAGCCTGCACGCCGCGGTGAAGGCCAAGAAGGCCGGCTACGACCAGGTGCTGTGGCTCGACGGCCAGACGCACGAGCTGGTGGAGGAGGTCGGCACCATGAACCTCTTCGCGCTCCTGGGGAACACGCTCGTCACGCCGCCGCTGTCCGACTCGATCCTCGCGGGCGTCACCCGCGACTCGGTGATCACCCTGGCCAGCGGCCTCGGGCTCGGGGTCGAGCAGCGCGCGCTGTCGGTCAAGGAGCTCCGCGCCGCGCACGCGAACGGCACGCTCAAAGAGGTGTTCGGCACCGGCACCGCCGCGGTGGTGAGCCCCGTCGGCGAGCTGTCCTTCGCCGGTGAGCCGATGCGCATCAACGACGGGCAGCCCGGCCCGGTGGGCCTCAAGCTCTACGAGACCATCACCGGCATTCAGCGCGGCGTCCTCGAAGACGCCCACGGGTGGATGACCGCCGTCTGAGGCGCTACTTCTTCACCGCCGTCACCAGCGCGTCGATGCTCTTCTTCGCGTCACCGAAGAGCATGCGGGTGCCGTCGAGCGTGAAGAGGGGGTTGTCGACGCCGGCGTAGCCCGCGGCCATGCCGCGCTTGAGCACCACGGTGAGCTTGGCCTTCCAGCACTCGAGCACCGGCATGCCGTAGATGCTCGAGTTGGGGTCGGTGAGCGCGCTGGGGTTGACGATGTCGTTGGCGCCGATCACCAGCACCACGTCGGTGTTGGGGAAGTCCTGATTGATGTGCTCCATCTCGAGCACGATGTCGTAGTGAACGCCCGCCTCGGCGAGCAGCACGTTCATGTGGCCCGGCAGGCGGCCGGCCACCGGGTGAATGGCGAAGCGCACGGTGACGCCGCGCTCGGCGAGGCTCCGGGTCAGCTCGTTGACGGCGCCCTGCGCGCGCGACACCGCCATGCCGTAGCCCGGCACGATGATGACCTGCCGCGCCTGGCGCAGCGCCTCGGCCACCTCGTCGGCCTTCATCTCCTGCACCTCGCCGGTGATCGCCGCGGGCGCCCCCGAGGGCTTCGCGTCGCCGGTGCCGAAGCCGCCGAACACCACGTTGAGAATGGAGCGGTTCATCGCGCGGCACATGATGATCGAGAGGATGGTGCCCGAGCTGCCCACCAGGGCGCCGGTGACGATCAGCAGATCGTTCGAGAGCATGAAGCCCGCGGCGGCCGCCGCCCAGCCCGAGTAGCTGTTGAGCAGCGAGACCACCACCGGCATGTCGGCGCCGCCGATGGCCATCACCAGGTGCACGCCCAGCAGCGAGGCCAACACCGTCATGCCGAGCAGCAGCCAGACGCCGTTGGGCGATCCCGCCTGCACGAAGGGCATGGCGGCGCCGACGATGGCGAAGGCCACCAGCCCGTTGAGGGCGTGACGGCCGGGCAGCAGCAGCGGCTTGCCCGAGATGGTGCCCTTGAGCTTGCCCCAGGCGATGATCGAGCCGGTGAAGGTGACGGCGCCGACCGCGACGCCGACCCACACCTCGACCTCGTGCACCACCCTGGCGACCGAGTCACCCGAGACGCCGTGCGGGTGCAGGTAGCTCGAGAAGCCCACCAGCACGGCCGCCAGGCCCACGAAGCTGTGCAGCACCGCGACGAGCTCGGGCATGCCCGTCATCTCGACGCGCTTGGCCAGCGTCGCCCCGATGAAGAAGCCCACCCCGATGGCGGCGGCCAGCATCACCAGGCCCGTCACCCGCAGGTGCAGCTCCGCGGCGCCGGGGTCGTGCGCGCCCAGAATCCACGTCACCATGGCGACCGCGACGGCCACCGCCATGCCCACCATGCCCAGCTCGTTGCCGCTGGTCGCCGTCTCTTGCCGCGAGAGCCCCGCGAGCGATCGAATGAAGAGCACGCCCGCCGACAGGTACGCCACCACCAGCACGCCGCTCATCGGTGACCTCCCGACGACGAGGACGAGGGCTGGCCGCGCTGGAACATCTTGAGCATTCTTTCGGTGACGAGGAAGCCGCCAGCGATGTTGATGGTGGCGAAGAAGACGGCCAGCACCCCCAGCACCGAGGCGAGGTCGACGCCGTCGCCGACCTGGAGCAGGCCGCCGACGATGATGATGCCCGAGATGGCGTTGGTCACGCTCATCAGCGGGGTGTGGAGCGCCGGCGACACCGACCAGATGACCTGCCAGCCGATGAAGCAGGCCAGCACGAACACGGTGGAGTGCTGCAGGAAGTCGGACGGGGCGAAGCGGCCCAGGCCGAAGAGCGCGCTGATGAGGGCCAGGCCCGCGAGCGTGCTGCCCCAGGCGGCGCGGTTGGGCGCGGTGATGGCGGCGGGCTCTTGCTTGACGTCGGGGTTGGGCGGCGCCACCGGCTGCGTCTGCGGCGTCGGCTCCTTCACCGGCAGCGGCGGGAGCACCTCGCCCTGGTGGAGCAGGAGCGCCGGCCGCACCACGTCGTTCTCGAGCGGGACCTCGAGGGTGTCGCCCTTGCCGAGCTCGCCGGTCAGGTGCACCAGGTTCATGGCGAAGAAGCGGCTCGAGGTCGCCGCCATGCGGCTGGCGAGGTCGGTGAAGCCGAGGATCTTCACCCCGTTGTGCACCACCACCTGGCCGGGCGTCGTCAGTTCACAGTTGCCGCCCTGCTCCGCGGCCATGTCGACGATGACCGAGCCGGGCTTGAGGGCCTCGACGACGTCGCGCGGCACCAGCGTGGGCGCCTTCGTGCCCGGCACCAGCGCGGTGGTGATGATGACGTCGACCTCTTTGGCCTGCGCGCGGAAGAGGTCCATCTCGGCGGCGATGAACTCGGGGCTCATCACCTTCGCGTAGCCGCCCTTGCCCTCGCCGCTCTCTTGCAGCTTCACCTCAAGGAACTGCGCGCCCAGCGACTCGACCTGCTCACGCGCCGCGGCGCGGGTGTCGAACGCACGCACCTGGGCGCCGAGGGCGCGGGCCGCGCCGACCGCCGCGAGCCCCGCCACGCCGGCGCCGATGACCAGCACCTTCGCCGGCGGCGTCGACCCGGCCGCGGTGACCTGCGGCCCCATGAAGCCCTGCAGGTGCGCCGCGGCCTCGACGACCGCGCGGTACCCCGAGAGGTTGGCCTGCGACGACAGCACGTCCATCTTCTGGGCGCGGGTGACGCGGGGAATGCGCTCGAGCGCCAGCGCGGTGGCCTTCTTCGCCTTGAGGGCGTCGATCAGCCCGGGGTGCCGCTCGGGCTGCATCAGCGACACGATGAGGGCGCCCTCTTTGAGCGAGGCCACCTCGTCGAGGGTCGGCGACCTCACCTTGTAGAGGGTGTCGTAGCTCCACACCGAGTCGACGATGGTCGCGCCGGCCTCGACGTAGGCGGCGTCGTCATAGCCAGCGGCTGCCCCTGCGCCGCGCTGAACGTGAACGACGAGGCCGCGCGCCGCCAGCTTCTTCACCGACTCGGGCGTTGCTCCCACGCGGTGCTCGCCGGGGAGAGATTCCTTCGGGACTCCAATGATCGATGCCACGGCGCGCACCATCGCCGACCGTCGCCCACGCCACAAAGGATTCCGCTCACGCCACCATCAGGCCCGCTTTCGCTCCTCAGAACGGCAAGCCCTTGCCTGCGAGCAAGTCCAGCCCCAGCCGGGCCAGGGCGAAGGGCAAGACGCCCGGGAGGGCCTGCATCACCAGCACCGAGGCCCCGTGAGTCCCCACGGCCCCCAGCGGAGAGTCGAACTGCGACACCGCCCAACTGGTGACGGCCGCGAAGGCCGCGAACCAGCCCCAGAACAGCGCCACCGGCACGAAGCCCGTCAGCGCGAACACCGCCTTCACCGTGAAGAGCGCGCCCGCCACCGCCCAGATCGCCAGCACGCCGAGGTGCACCAGGTTCTTCATCGCCTTCATGTCGTCGCTCCCTGTGATGGGCGTTCGTTCGCCCGTGGTGACGATTGAACGCCAGGCTGGTCAATCAGGTGCAGGACAAGGAATTGGTCTGTCGATTACCATTGGCAATCAATGAACCTGCAACGACTCGAGGGCTTCTACTGGGTGGCGCGGCACCAGGGCTACGCGCGCGCGGCGCGGGCGTTCCCGTACCCCATCACCCAGCCGGGCGTGCACCAGCAGGTGCGGCGGCTCGAAGACGAGCTGGGGGTGAAGCTCTTCGAGCGCGTGGGCAAGGACAAGGTGGTGCTGACGCCGCGTGGCGAGCTGCTCTTCGAGGGCTTCGCCCCGTTCTACGAGCAGCTGACGGCGCTCGAGGCGCGCGTGAAGGGTGGGGTGGTGGGCGGCACGCTCAAGCTCTGCGCGGCGGGGCACCTGCTGCGGCACCTGATGCCCGAGTGGCTGCGGCGCCTGCAGAGCCGCCGGCCCGACATCACGGTGTCGCTCACCGAGCTGCCCCACGCCGACCTGGGGCTGCTGCGAAGGGCCGAGGCCGATCTGCTGGTCGACTGGCTGCCCGAGGTGCCGCCCGACGTCGAGGTGAAGGAGGTCGCCCGCGCCGAGGCGTGGATCGTCGCGCCGACGCACGGGCCGTATGCGCAGAAGGGGCGGCTGTCGCTGCCCGCGCTCGCCCAGGTGCCGTTCATCGGGTACCACGCCGATCGCCAGCTCCGAAGCCTGCAAGCGGCCGCGCTCGACGCGCACGGGGTGACGCCCCGAGAGGCCTTCGGCGCCGATTCGTCCGACACCATCCTCGGCTTCGTCTCGGCCGGCCTGGGCTTCTCGCTGGTGCCCTCGCTGACGGCGGCGGGCCCGAAGGCGCCGGGGGTGCTGGCGCAGAAGCTGGAGCGCCCCGTGGCCCGGTTCCCCATCTACGCCGTGTGGCGCAAGGGCAAGGCCCCGCACCCGCTGGTCGAGGCAGCGCTGGAGTGCGCGCCCAGCCCCTGACGCGATGAACTCGAGCTGCGTCGCGGGCAGCTGCGGCTTGCTTTCACGCGACGGGACTGGCCCGCGCCCGTGGCGGCTGAAGGCCGGTGTCGCTGGTTGCCTGGGGGCTGGTCGCGTTTCGTGCGGTGGACGTGGCCGTTTCCGTGATGGCTCAGGGCCAGGTGGCGTTCCAGGTCATGCGCCCCACGTCGATGCAGCGCTGGCCCGAGACGGGCACGTCGTTCACCAGGTCCCACGCCTGGAAGCGGAGGTTGGTGGCCTCGCCCACGAAGCTGCCGGCCGCCTGGTTCGTCGACCCCGACTGGAAGTTGTACTGCCCGGAGCGCGCGATGAAGTCGCCGGAGCAGTTCTCGCCCATGCGGTCGCACGCGATGGCCAGCTGAAAGCACTGGTCGCACGTCTTGTAGGGCGCGGCAGGCACGGGTCCGGTGAAGGGGAAGGTCGGGGGCTGCCCGGGCGGGTGGTAGAGCTGCACGCGCATGCGGGTGAAGACGTTGCCCATTCCGCCCTGCGGCCCCAGCACGTCGCCGACGCCCCACACCATCTGGGTGCCCGTCGAGGTGGGCCGGTAGGTGCCTGCGGCGCTGCTGCCTTCGACGAGCTGAATCACGGTGCAGCCGCTGGTGCTCCCGCCGCTGGCGCCGCCGCCCGTCCCGCTGGTGCCTCCGCTGGCGCCGCCGCCCGTCCCGCTGGTGCCGCCGCTGGCGCCGCCTCCCGTTCCGCTGGTGCCGCCGCTGGCGCCGCCGCCCGTTCCGCTGGTGCCCCCGCTGGCGCCACCGCCGGTGTTGTTGATCACCACCGAGCACACCTGCGACATGCAGGTCTGGCCGGCCGCGCACGCCACGCAGACGACGCCATCTTTGCCGCAGCCGGTGTTGGTGGTGCCCGCGGCGCAGCGCCCGTTGCCGTCACAGCAGCCCAGGCAGTTCGCCGGAGAGCACATCGAGACCGGGCTGCACTGGGTGAAGCTGAGCACCGCGCCAAGTGACAGGCCCACCAGCAGGGCAAAGGGGGTCTTCACAGGTACACCTCCGACAGCCGGCCGTGGAGCCGTCATGCAACCGGGTGAGCGGCCGAGAGTCAACGTTCGCGCCGCGCCCCGCGCGTCTTCGTCTTCTGCGGCGACTGCGTCGAGGGGCGTCCCCGTCTGTGGGAGGTTGGGGCCATGTTCAGAGCTTCGACGGTCGTGGCCGCGATGGCGCTCTTCGCTGCGTGTGCGCGGTCGTCCGGTCTCCCTGACGCCTCAGTTGACGCTGGCGAGTTCGATGGCGGTGGGCCTGACGCTGGGAACTCCGACGCTGGCTCGTTCGATGGTGGGTCGCTCGACGCCGGACCGCTCACGGTGCAGCGCGTCCTACGACACGTGGACGCCGGCGCGACCGACGTCGAGGTGCAGCTCCTCACGCTCGGTTTCCCGGGGCGCGAGCCGACCTTTGCTCAGTGGATGCCGGTGCGGCCGGCCGACGGCGGGCAGGCGCCAGTGCTCCTCCTGGCCAAGCCGTACGAGGGCGTCTCATGGCCCGCCGACGCGCGTGACCAGCGCTGGGCGACGCTCGGCCCAGGCCTGCACCCTGACGTCGACGGACCCGACGCGGGCGCCGCGCCGCCGCTCATCGTCTACACGCCGGTCAGCGTCGAGGGACAGGCCGACGAGGCCGGTCTCTATCGTCTTCACGGCATCTCGGTGCTCATCGTGTACGCCCGTTTCTACGTTGGGGGCTCGATTCAGAACGACGTCGACGACATCGTCAATGGCCTCGAGTTTCTGGCGCGCGAGCCCGGCGTCGACCGCTCGCGCATCGGCATCCAGGGGGGCAGCTGGGGTGGGTTCCTCGCCGTTCACGGCGCCGCCGCGGCCCCGGCCACGGCGACCCCTCGCATCGGCGCCGTGCTCTACCCCCTCACCGACTTCGCCGAGCAGTGGCGGTACGTGACGCAGACCATGCCCTCCCGCCTCGGGCCCGACGCCGGCGCCGCCTATTCTCGGTTCTTCGATCCCTACCTGCGCCGCATCGCCGCCACGACCGGAGGAGCCCCCGACGCCGGCGGTGCCTTCTCGCGCTTCGACGTCGGCTCGATCGCCGCGCGTCTGAGGACGCCCTTCCTGGTGGTGCACGAAGACTGGGACGCGCTGGTCGGGATCGACCAATCGAGCCGGCTGTTCGCGGCGCGGCCAGCGCTGATTCGGCCGCTCTGGCTGAGGCACCAGGCGGCCCCCGCTTCGTGGGACGCGATCGGCGCCTCTCATGGCCCCTTGATGGACGCCTTCGCGGGCGTCGGCGCCTTCACCTTCGTGTGGGCGACCCTCCTGCGCGACCTGGCCGACACGCCGTTCGTCTACGTGCCGTGGACTGAGGACCCGGGCAGCGGAGCGCCCCTCACCCAGCTGCTCGCACACGCGCGCGACGCCAGCCGGGCGGGCGCGCCGCACCACGAGCTCGCGACGGCGCTGGCTGGCCTGCTCGACCCACGGGTGACGATGTACGCGCTGCCCTCGGGTCAGGTGGAGCCGGGCGCCGCCTTCGTGTCGCGGCAGGTGAACCTCGTCTGGGGGCTGGCCACGACGCCGGCGACGATCGGGGCGGTGCTCGACGCTGGCCTGCCACCGTGAGCTACGGCAGCCACGGCACGCCGGCGTCGCTCGAGGTCGGCGCGGCCTCGTCCGCCACGCAGGTGGCCGTCGGCTGGTCGCAGTGGAACCCGGGCGCGCACGCGACGCCGCAGCGGTTGGCGGTGAGCGGCACTTGGCGCTCCGACGGGTTGGGCAGCGGCCTGGCCGGGTTGAGGGTGGGCTGCGCAGGCGCCAGGTAGCGGCAGCCGGTCAGCAGCAGCGTCAGCCAGGCGCGGCGCATCACGCCTCCATCACCAGCAGCACCTGGCCCGCGGTGACCTGGTCGCCCTCGCGCACCAGCACCTGCTTCACCACGCCGTCGCCCGGGCTGGTGGTGGTCTGCTCCATCTTCATCGCCTCGAGCACCAGCAGGGCCTGGCCGCGCGTCACCGCCTCGCCGTCGCGCACCTGCACCTTGACCACCTTGCCCGGCATCGGCGCGATGAAGCCGCCCTTCACGGCCTCGTCTCCGGGCATGGGGAACGCCGGCACCTCGCGCAGCGCCACGTCGCCGCGGCCCGTGTGGACGAAGGCCGCGTCTGCGTCGAGCACCACGCGGAGCCGGTGCACGACCCCCGAGGGCGCCTCCAACGAGAAGGCCGCCCCCTCGCGCGCGACGACCCGCCAGCGCCCCGAGGTCTCTCCGACCGAGACCTGGAACGCGCCGGCGCCCAGATCGCGATAGCTGACCGTGAGCTCGTCGGCGCCGCGCCGCCACGCGTGGCGCTGGTCGCGGAAGCGGTTGTTGCGAAACCCCGAGGTGACGTGCGGCAGGAAGTCGTCGCCGGCGCGACGGGCGCTGAACGCGTACAAGGTGGCGGCGACCGCGGCCAGGCGATCGCGCTCCACGTCGAGCGGCTCGACGAGCAGCCCGGCCGCGTCGGCGATGAGGCGCGTCGAGAGGGCGCCCTCGACCACCGGCGGGTGGCGCAGCAGCCGGGCGAGGAAGCCCTTGTTGGTCGTCAGCCCGAGCACGCTGGTCTGCTCCAGCGACCGCGCGAGCGTGGCGAAGGACTGCGCGCGGTGCTCGGCGTGCACGATCAGCTTGGCGATCATCGGGTCGTAGTGCGGCGTCACCTCGCCGCCCGACTCGATGCCTGCGTCGACGATCAGCCCGCCGACCGGCGGCGTCCAGAAGTCGCGCACCGGCCCGATGCTCGGCAGGAACTGGGTCGAGGGGTCTTCGGCGTACAGCCGCACCTGCACCGCGTGGCCGCGCTGCTTCACCTCGGCCTGCGTGAACGAGAGCCGCTCTCCGCGCGCGACGCGCACCTGCTGCTCGACCAGGTCGAGGCCGGTCACCAGCTCCGTCACGCGGTGCTCGACCTGCAGCCGGGTGTTCATCTCGGAGAACGAGAAGCGCCCCGCCTCGTCCATGATGAACTCGACCGTGCCGGCGTTGGTGTAGTCGACGGCGCGGCCCACCTCGAGCGCGGCCTGACAGAGCTGCTCGCGGAGCTCGGGCGTCAGCGCGGGCGAGGGCGTCTCTTCGACCACCTTCTGGTGGCGTCGCTGCAGCGAACACTCGCGCTCGAAGAGGTGAACGAGGTTGCCGTGGGTGTCGCCGAGCAGCTGCACCTCGAGGTGCCGCGGGCGCTCGAGGTACTGCTCGATGATCAGCGTGGGGTCGCCGAACGCGCCCTGCGCCTCGCGCCGGCCTGCCTCGATGCACGCCTCGAGCTCGCCCTCGGTGCGGGCGATCTTCATGCCCTTGCCGCCGCCGCCCGCGCTCGGCTTGAAGATCACCGGCAGGCCGATCTCCATCGCCTTCTGCTTGAGCAACGCCGTCGACTGGTCGCCGCCGTCGAAGCCGGGCAGCAGCGGCACCCCGCGCTTGCCGACCAGCGCCTTGGCCTCGCGCTTGAGGCCCATGGCGCGAATGGCCTTCGGCGTCGGCCCGATGAAGACGAGGCCCGCGTCGATCACCGCCTGGGCGAAGTCGGGGTTCTCGGAGAGGAAGCCGAAGCCGGGGTGAACCGCGTCGGCGCCGGTCTGCTTCGCGGCCGAGAGGATGGCGTCGGCGCGCAGGTACGAGTCCTTCGCGGGGCTGGGCCCCAGGCGCACGGCGGCGTCGGCGAAGCGCACCGCTGGCGTCGCGGCGTCGGCGTCAGAGAAGACGGCCACCGTCCCCAGGCCCATGCGCCGTAGGGTGCGCATGATGCGCAGGGCGATCTCTCCACGGTTGGCGACGAGCACTCGTTCGATGAGCGGCATTGGAGGGCCTCTAGTGGCGGAAGACGCCGAAGCTGGTGGTGCCCTCGACGCGGCGCGAGTACGCGGCCGAGAACGAGAGGGCGAGGACGTCGCGGGTGTCTCGCATGTCGATGACCCCGTCGTCCCACAGGCGCGCGGTCGCGTAGAGGGCGCTCGACTGTTGATCGATCTGGTACTCGATGAGCTGCTTCATGCCGGTGAGCGTCTCTTCGTCCACCGGCTCGCCCCGCTTGGCCGCCGCGTTGCGCTGAATGATGTCGAGCACGCCCCCCATCTGCTTGCCGCCCATCACCGCGATCTTGTGGTTGGGCCAGGTGAAGAGAAACCGCGGCTCGTAGGCGCGCCCCGACATCGCGTAGTTGCCGGCGCCGTAGCTGGCCCCCATCATCACCGTCACCGCGGGCACGGTGGAGTTCGACACCGCGTTGATCAGCTTGGCGCCGTTCTTGATGATGCCGCCCTGCTCGTACGAGCTGCCCACCATGAAGCCGGTGATGTTCTGCAGGAAGAGCAGGGGCACGTGGGTCTGGTTGCAGAGCTGAATGAACTGCGCGCCCTTGTTGGCCGACTCCGAGAAGAGAATGCCGTGGTTGGCGAGAACCCCGATGGGGAAGCCGTGCAGGTGCGCCCACCCGCAGACCAGGGTGTTGCCGTAGCGGGGCTTGAACTCCGAGAACCGGGAGCCATCGACGAGGCGGGCGATCACCTCGCGGGGGTCGAAGGGCACGCGCGGGTCGGGCGAGACGATCGAGAGCAGCTCGTCGGGGTCGAAGCGCGGCGCCTCGACCAGGCGCGGCGTCGCCTGCGCCTCTTTCTTCCAGTCGAGGTGGGCCACCACCTCGCGACACAGCCGCAGCGCGTCTGGCTCGTCCTCGGCCAGGAAGTCGGACACGCCCGATCGCTGGCTGTGCATCAACGCGCCGCCGAGCGTCTCGTCGTCTACCTCTTCGCCGGTCGCCATCTTCACCAGGGGCGGGCCGCCCAGGTACACCTGCGCCTGGTTCTTCACGAAGATGGCGTAGTCGCTCATGCCCGGCACGTACGCGCCGCCGGCGGTCGAGGAGCCGAAGACCACGGTGATGCTCGGCCGCCGCGCGGCGCTCGCGCGGGTGAGGTCGCGAAAGCCCGCGCCGCCCGGCACGAAGATCTTGTCCTGGTTGGGCAGGTCGGCGCCCGCCGACTCGGTGAGGTTGATCGACGGCAGCCGGTTGGCCTGCGCCACCTCGGCGAGGCGGCGAGACTTCACCACCGACAGCTCGCTCATCGCGCCGCCCTTGAGCGTCGACTCGTTGGCGACGATGAGGCACTCGACCCCCGAGACGCGCCCGACGCCGCCGATGACCGACGCGCCGGTGGCGTGGTTCTCGACGCCGTGGCCAGCCAGCGGGCACAGCTCGAGGAAGTGGGAGTCGCGGTCGAGCAGCTGCTCCACGCGCTCGCGGGGCAGCAGCTTGCCGCGCGAGAGGTGCCGCTCGTTGTACTTCGGGCCGCCGCCCTCGAGCGACTTCGCCAGCGCCGCCGAGACGGGCTCGAGCTGCTCGAGGTTCTGCTCGCGGTTGCGCCGCGCGACCTCACTGCGGAGGTCGAGGTGCGACCGCAGCACGGGGTACGGCTGCTCGTTGACGCGCATGGCCGGCACGATGCGGAGTGTCGCGGAGCAGGTCAACGACTATTGACTCGCGAGTCAACCCAACCGCTCAGTCGTCGGCGACGCGCCACAGGCCGAACTCGCCGGGCGCGGCCGGCTCCTCGAAGCGGAGGAAGCCGCGGGCGACCATGGTGTCGATCAGCTGCTCCGCCATCGCCAGGCTGCACTTCAGCTCTCGCGCGGCGCAGTCGCGCAGGTTGGTGCGGCCGACGACGAAGCCCTCGCGGGCCGTGGCCGGAACCAGTCTGCCGAGCGTCGCCTTGAGCTGACCCAGGTCCACTTGTTCGGGGTCGATCATGCGCGAGGCGTAGCATTTTCGCGGGCGCCGACGGGCACAGATCGTCCACACTCCCGCGCGGGAGCGACCACACGATGAAACCAGACACGCAGCCCGTTCGGCTGGGAGCGCTGCTCGTCGCCGCGGGGGTGCTGACGCGCGCGCAGCTCGACGAGGCGCTCGCGCAGCAGGCGAAGTGGGGCGACAAGCTGGGCCAGCAGCTGCTGGCGCTCGGCTTCGTCGACGAGGTCACCCTGATGAAGGCGATCGCGCACCAGACGGGGCTCCCGGCGGTCGACCTCGACCACGTGACGCTGGCGCCAGGCGCGACCAGCCTGGTGCCGGTGGGGGTCGCCGAGTGCTACGGCCTGCTCCCCCTCGGCGTGCGCGCGGCGACGGGGGCGCTGATGGTGGCGTGCATCGACCCCACCGACGAGGCGGTGCTGCGGGCCGCGCGAGAGGCCTCCGGCCTCGCGCTGGAGTGCTGGGTGGCGACGGCGTCGTCGATCGACCGCGCCATTCGCCGGCACTACTACGGCGAGGCGGCTGGGCCGGTCGTCGACAGCCACGACCCGTCGTTGAACCTCACCCGCGACAGCTTCAACCGTGAGCCGGCGGCGGCGACCCTCGACGACCGGGTCGCCGCGCTCGAGCGCGAGGTGGCGGAGCTCAAGCGCCAGCTCGCGGCGCTCCGCCCAGGGCCGCGATGAGCGCCTCGCTCGAGACGTGGGAGCAGCTGGCGCAGCTGATCGCCGGCGGCGACCCCGGCCGGGTCGAGGCGTTCCTCGACGGGCTGTCGGGCGAGGAGCGCGCGCGCGCGGTCTCGCGCCTCGACGAGCCCAGCCAGTCGGCGCTGCTGAAGGTGTTGGGCCCCGCGGCGTCGGCCGAGCTCGTCGCCCAGTTCAGCGACGCCCAGGCCGTCGAGCTGCTCGAAGACCTCGCGCCGCCCGACGCCGCGGCCATCGTCGACGAGCTGCCGTCGAACGAGCAGGCCGACCTGCTCTCGGCGATGACCCGCGACGAGGCGGCGTCGATTCTCGCGCAGATGTCGCCCGACGAGGCGAAGGACGCGCGGCACCTGTTGAAGTTCGACGCCGACGTCGCCGGCGGGCTGATGATCACCGAGTTCCTCGCGTTCCCCGTGTCCGCGACCGTCGAAGACGTGCTGCGCGATCTGCGAGAGAACGCGGCCGAGTACTCCGACTACGAGATCCAGTACGCGTACATCACGGCCGAGCGCGGGCGCCTGGTGGGCGTGCTCCGGCTGCGCGACCTGGTGCTGGCGCAGGCCGCCTCCTCGATCGAGTCGATCATGATCGCCCGGCCGCTCCACCTCACCACCCAGACGCCGCTCATCGAGCTCAAGGCCTTCTTCGCCGAGCACGCCTACTTCGGCGTGCCCATCACCACCGACGAGGGCGCGCTGGTGGGCGTGGTGCGCCGGGTGGCCGTCGAAGAGGCCATCGGCCAGCGCGAGACCGAGGCGTTCCTGTCGGTCAGCGGTCTGTCGGGTGAAGACGAGCTGCGCACCATGCCGCTGCGGCTGCGCGCGGGCCGGCGCCTGTCGTGGCTGTCGATCAACATCCTGCTGAACCTGCTGTCGGCCAGCGTCATCGCCGTCTACCAGGACACGCTCTCGGCGGTGATCGCGCTGGCGGTCTTCCTGCCCATCATCTCCGACATGAGCGGCTGCTCGGGGAACCAGGCGGTGGCGGTGAGCATTCGTGAGCTGTCGCTGGGCCTGGTGCGGCCGGGCGAGTTCCTGCGCGTGGTGTGGAAGGAGAGCGCGGTGGGGCTGCTCAACGGGCTGGTGCTGGGGCTGCTGCTCGGGGGCGCCGCGGCCTTGTGGAAGCAGAACCTCTTCCTCGGGCTCGTGGTCGGGAGCGCGCTCGCGCTCAACACCCTGCTGGCGGTGGTGCTGGGCGGCGTCATTCCCCTCATGCTCAAGGGGCTCAAGCAGGACCCGGCGCTGGCCTCGGGGCCGCTGCTCACCACCGTCACCGACATGGTGGGCTTCCTGCTGGTCTTGAGCCTGGCGTCGGCGACGCTGAGCCGCCTGGTGTGAGGCTCCTTCAGTGCAGCGCGGAGCCGTCTTCGGCCGACGGGCGCACCATGCGCGCCACCTTGCGAATGAAGGCCGGGTCGAAGGGCTTGACCTCGTAGTCGGCGGCGCCCAGGTCGAAGCAGCAGTGGCGAATGAACTGATCTTCGTTCGCCGACAGCATCACCACCGGCACCCCGCGCGTGGTGGGGTCTCGCTTGAGCGCCGCCAGCAGGTCGCGCCCATCGAGCGTCTGGTGAATGTCGAGCACGATGAGGTCGGGCTGCTGGGCGCGCGCCAGCTCCACCACGTTCGAGCTGGTGTCGATGATCACGTCGATGCCAAAGCGCCTCGCCTCGCGCTTGAGCGCGTTCACGAGCATCGGTTCGTCGTCTGAGACCAGGATCGTCGGATTCCGCATGAAGCACCCCGGGAGGGAGGGACTGGGGCTTCATGCAGCAACGGGCAGACCATGCCGATCACCGGCAGATGTCGCCGGGTTGCGGGTGGGCGCGTGGGGTCCAGGGCCCCGTGAGGTCGCGCGCGACCTTAGAAGAGCGGCGCCTGGGGCCCTGGCACGATGTCGGCGATGTCGGGGTCAGGCTCACCCGGCTGGCGCTCGGGGCGGCCCGCCTTCTCTTGCTTGAGGCGCTCTTTGGCCTCTTTCTTCTTCCGCTGGTACTCGGCGCGCTCTTGTTCCTTTTGGCGCTTCGTTCGTCCGGGGAGCATGCGTCGTCACCTTTAGCTGACCCTCGAAAAAGCCGCGTGCCGCCGGGTCCTGGCGAGCACGTACAGGAGCGCATAGCAGGGCGTCGGCGCCGCGGCTAGAAGCGCCTGCCCATGAGCATGGGTCTGCCCAGACGGGCTGTCGTCATCGATCGCTTCGCGCCCGAGGCCCGCGCGCTCCGGGCCCACTTCGACGCGCGCTTCGACGACCCGCGCGCGACCCGCGACGATCGCTTCGTGTGGGATTTGTGGCACGTGCCCGGCCAGTACACGGCCCTGCGCACGCCGGCCTACCTGTATTTCCCCCGGCGCACCTACGAGGCCTTTCACCAGCGGCTGGTCTGGTGGGGCCGCCGGGTGCTCGGCTGTCACGACGTCTCGCCGCCGTGGCTGAGCTGCTACGTCAACGGCTGCGAGCAGCGCCTGCATGGCGACCTCCCCCATGGGCAGTGGGCCTTCGTGTACTCGTTGACGCCGTGGCTCGAGCGCACCTTCCGCGGCGGCGAGACCCTGCTGTTGCGTGACGAGGTGCTCGACTTCTGGAGCGCCTTTCAGTCGGTGCGCGCCCAGGAGGAGCCCGAGCTCGTCGAGGCCATCGAGCCGCGCTTCAACCGCCTCACCGTCTTCGACCCGCGGCTGCCCCACGGCGTGCGCCGCGTCGACGGCTCCATGGACCCGCGAGAGGGGCGCCTGGTCATTCACGGGTGGTTCGTGCAGCCCCGGCCGTTCGTCGAGGGGCCGCTGCCGACGTCGGCCCTGGCCGAGGGCATCGGCCAGGTCACCCAGGCCCTCTCGCCCACCCTCGCCGCCGGGCTGTCGATCGCCGGTCTGCTCAGCGTGGGGTTTCAGGTCACCCCTGCGGGGCGGGTGCGGTCGGTGCGCGTGCTCTCGGACACCACCCGCGTGCTGACGAGCGAAGAGCCCCACCGCAAGGCGCTGATCCGCCTGATCACCCGCACCG
Source organism: Myxococcus sp. (assembly GCA_014879945.1). Classification (GTDB taxonomy): domain Bacteria; phylum Myxococcota; class Myxococcia; order Myxococcales; family Myxococcaceae; genus Xiheimicrobium. The sequence continues at coordinate 9,263 of JACSRE010000124.1, read as the reverse complement.
TGGGCCGGCTGCGGTTTCCCGCCCGGAAGGCCGGTTCACGGGTGACCCTCCCGCTGGTGTTCGAGCGGTAGTTCCGCGCGCTTGCCCGACGGTTTTTCGGGTGCTAGGGCCAACCCCGCCGCACAGAGTCTCGTGAGGCACGAAGCCCAATACACACACGCCCGCTGTCGTGGTCCGGGTGCTCCGGGAGGCCGGAGAGGACACCGACGTCTGTACCCGTGAGCGTGGAGGACCAACCCAACCGCGGCGCCACCAGCGCCGCACGAAAGCAGAGACGAACCATGAGTGAAGAGACGCAGCAGACCGCAGCTCCCGAGACGCAGGGCATGCCCGGCGCGACCGGCATCACGATGCGCCAGATGCTCGAGGCCGGCGTTCACTTCGGCCACCAGACCAAGCGCTGGAACCCCAAGATGAAGCCGTACATCTTCGGCGCCCGCAACGGCATCTACATCATCGACCTCCAGAAGACGGTCGGCCTGGCGCGCGCGGCGCTGCGCTTCGTCTCCGACCTGACGGCCCGCGGCGGCGCGGTGCTCTTCGTCGGCACCAAGAAGCAGGCCCAGGACGTGGTGCGCGAAGAGGGCGCCCGCTCCGGCCAGTACTTCGTCACCAACCGCTGGCTGGGCGGCACGCTCACCAACTTCAAGACCATCAAGCAGGGCATCGACCGCCTCAAGGCGCTCGAGACGATGAAGGAAGACGGCACCTTCGATCGGCTCCCCAAGAAGGAAGTCGCGGGCCTCGAGCGTGAGCGCGAGAAGCTCGAGAAGAACCTGGGCGGCGTGAAGCAGCTGTCGCGCCTGCCGGGCGCGCTGTTCGTGATCGACCCCAAGAAGGAAGACATCGCCGTGCACGAGGCCAACCGCCTCGGCATTCCGGTGATCGGCCTGGTCGACACCAACTGCGATCCCGAGGGCATCGACTACGTCATCCCCGGCAACGACGACGCGATCCGCTCGATCAAGCTCTTCACCGGCAAGATCGCCGACGCCTGCATCGAGGGCGCCGCGCGCTACCGTGCCTCGGGCGCCGCCGAGCGTGACGCCGAAGAGAGCCGCCGCCGCTCCGAGGGCCGTGGTGGCCGTGACGACGACCGTGGGGGCGAGCGCCGCCGCGCGCCGCGTCGTGAGGGCCGTGGCCCCGTCGTCGAGATGAAGGGTGGCCCCGCGTCTGCCGAGGGTGACGCCGCGCCCGCCGAGGGCGCCGAGGCCGCTCCCGTGGCGCCGGCCGCGCCCGCTGCCGAGTAACGGCGGCGTTCGTTCAACCCTGACGAAGGAACAACGACATGGCTGAGATCAGCGCACAGATGGTGAGAGAGCTCCGCGAGAAGACCGGCGCGGGCATGATGGACTGCAAGAAGGCGCTCTCGGAGTCCGAGGGCGACTTCACCCGGGCGGAAGAGTGGCTCCGCAAGAAGGGCATCTCGAAGGCGGCGAGCAAGGGCTCGCGCGTGGCCGCCGAAGGCCTGGTGGCCCTCGAGGTCAGCAACGGCGGCAAGCTCGGCGTGCTCGTCGAGCTCAACTCCGAGACCGACTTCGTGGCGCGCAACGACGCGTTCGTGAAGCTCCTCAACGGCCTCGTCGGGCACATCGCCCGGCACGCGCCCACCTCGCTCGAGAACCTCCACGAGCAGGCGTGGACCGACGGCAAGAAGGTGAAAGACGCCATCACCGAGCAGATCGCCACCATCGGCGAGAACATCTCGGTGCGCCGCTTCGAGCGCTTCGTCGTCGAGGGCGGCACCCTCGGCACCTACCTCCACGCCAACGGCCGCATCGCCGCCATGGTCGAGGTGCTCGGCAGCGACAAGCCCGAGGTGGCCGCGCTCGCCAAGGAGCTCGCCATGCAGGTGGCGGCGATGAACCCGAAGTACGTCAGCCGCGAGCAGGTGCCGGCCGACGTGCTCGAGAAGGAGCGCGAGATCTACCGCGAAGAGATTCGCAACCCGCCGCCGCCCGCGCCCGGCGAGATCCGCAACCCCAACAAGAAGCCGCCCCCCGAAGAGCGCTGGCCGATGATCATCGAGGGCAAGCTCGGCAAGTTCTTCGAGAACGTCTGCCTCGTCGATCAGTTCTCGATCAAGGAAGACAAGAAGCGCGTCAAGGAGCTGGTCGCCGAGACCGGCAAGGCCGTCGGCGCGACGCTGACCGTGGGGCGCGTCGTTCGCTTCGAGGTCGGCGAGGGCATCGAGAAGAAGAAGGAAGACCTCGCCGCCGAGGTCGCCAAGACGATCGGCCAGGCCTGAGTCGCAGGTCAGCTGAAACGTGAGCCTCGGGCTCCGTGAGCGATCACGGGGCCCGAGTCGTTTCTCGCTCCCCAAGCGCCCGAGGGGGGACTACAAGCCCGTCTCCGCCATGAGCGCCTCCAAGAGCAGCAGCGGCGGGTACAAACGGGTCTTGCTGAAGTTGTCTGGCGAGGCGCTGATGGGTGATGACAAGTACGGCATCAACCCCGAGGTGCTGACGGGCATCGCGCAGCAGGTGCTCAACCTGCAGAAGGCGGGCGTGCAGGTCGCGCTCGTCATCGGCGGCGGCAACATCTTCCGCGGCGTGCAGGGGGCGACCCGCGGCATGGACCGGGCGAGCGCCGACTACATGGGCATGCTCGCCACCTGCATCAACTCCCTGGCCATGCAAGACGCCCTCGAGCAGCTCGGCGGCCAGACGCGCGTGCTCTCGGCCATCAAGATGGAGCAGATCGCCGAGCCCTACATTCGCCGCCGCGCCGTGCGCCACCTCGAGAAGGAGCGCGTCGTCATCTTCGCCGCCGGCACCGGCAACCCCTACTTCACGACCGACACCGCCGCCTCGCTGCGCGCGATGGAGATCAACGCCGACGTCATCTTGAAGGCCACCAAGGTCGACGGCGTGTACGAGGCCGACCCCAAGAAGGTGCCCACCGCGCGCCGCTACCGCACGCTGACGTACATGGACGTGCTGCAGCAGAACCTCAACGTGATGGACTCGACGGCCATCTCGCTGTGCATGGACAACAAGCTGCCCATCGTGGTGTTCGACATGATGCCCAAAGGCAACATCGAGCGGGCGGTGCTGCGCCCGGGCGAGATCGGCACCATCGTGGGCCACGCTGAGACCGTACTGGTGTGACGCAGGCAGGACAGCTCTCTCAAGGAGTGACACATGGCTTTGCATGACGACGCGGTGAAGAACCTCACCGAGCAGATCAAGAAGACGGTCGACGCCCTCAAGGGCCACATGACCAAGATCCGCACCGGCCGCGCGAGCGCCGCGATGCTCGACCCCGTGCGCGTGAACTTCTACGGCACCCCCACGCCGCTGGCCCAGTGCGCCGCCATCGCGGTGCCCGAGGCGCGGCTCATCACCGTCAAGCCGTGGGACAAGACGATCTTGAAGGACATCGAGAAGGCCCTCCACGAGGCGAACCTGGGCCTCACGCCGCAGAACGACGGCGAGATCATCCGCCTGCCGATCCCTCCGCTCACCGAGCAGCGCCGCAAGGACATCGCCAAGGACGTCAAGGCCAGGGGCGAGGAGCACAAGGTCGCCATTCGCAACGAGCGGCGTGACGCCAACGAGAAGCTCAAGGCGCTGCTCAAGGACAAGAAGATCACCGAAGACGACAACAAGCGCGCCCAGGAGAAGGTCCAGAAAGAGACCGACGCCGGCATCGCCGCGGTCGACGACGTGGTCGCGAAGAAGGAAAAGGAAGTGCTCGAAGTCTGAGCCGGCGCCCTTGTCGAAGCCCCGCGTCCTCGTCGCCGAACCGTCGGCGCCCATCTGCAACGCCCTGCGCAAGTTCCTCGACGGCCGCGCCGAGGTCCAGGCGGTGCACTACCTCGACGAGGCCGTGCAGTTGGTGCGCGCGAAGGCGCCCGACGTCGTCATCGCGTCGGTCTCGGGCACCTTCGACGGCGAGGTGCTCGCGGTGCAGCTGCGCAAGCTCGCGCCCGAGATCTGCCTGGTGTTGGTGTACCCGCCCGAAGAAGAGAAGGCCTTCGAGCGCGCGACGGCCGTGAACGCCGACTGTTTCCTCAACGGGCCGCTCAAGAAGCAGGCGGTGCTCAACGCGGTGCGGGTGGTGTTGAAGCTGCGCGAGCTGCGCCTGCGCATCGTCGAGCTGACCCAGGTCGTGGACAAGCTCAAGGCCCGGCCGCCCGTGTCGCCGGCGCCCAAGCCGCGCGGGCCCGGCGTCAACACCGCCGACGAGACGTTCTTCAAGAAGTACATGCTGCTCGAGGTGAAGCGCTCCAAGCGCTACGCGTACCCGGTCGCGCTGCTGCTGGTCGGCCTCGACAAGCTCACCGAGCACCTCGAGAAAGAACCGAGCCCCGAGTTTCAGCGGGCCGCGATTCGCAGCGAGGCGATGACGGCCATCAGCGAGCTGGTGCGAGACATCGACGTGGCGATGCCCTTCGCCGAAGACAAGTACCTGGTGTTCCTGCCGCACACCCCGAGGGCCGGAGCCGGCATCGTCGCGGAGCGGGTGGTGCAGAAGCTCGGCGCCCTCGCGGCCTTCCCCAGCGGGACGGCGTCGGTGGGCCTGGCCAGCTTCGACCCTGGCATCGACGCCACCGCGTCGGTGAGCTTCGGGGCGCTGGTGCGTGAGGCGTCGGTCGCGCTCAAGCGCGCCCAGGAGGCCGGCGGCAACAGGGTCGACGCGCCCGCCATGCCGGCCGCTCCTGCGAAGGCGAAGAAGAGCCGAATCTCGCTGGGCTGACGGCTACTCGGCGCCGATCACCCGCAGGCAGCTCGCCGAGCCCCCACGCACCGGCGGGTCGAAGCACACCGGCTTCTCGGCGTCGTGGTCGTCGCAGGTGCCCTGCGGGGTCCTGGCGCAGGCGATCGCCGAGCCCACCGTCGCGCACCGGTACCCGCACTCGAGCCGGCCCGCGTGCTGCGTGCAGGTGGGCTTCTTCGTCTGGGCGCCGCCGGCGCAGATCACGAACTTGTCGGGGTCGAAGCAGACGGGCTTTTCCTCTCGCAGGTCGCAGACGCCGAACGGCGTTCGGGTGCACGCCAGCGCGCCGCCGGCGTCGACGCAGCCGTACCCACAGACGACGCTCCGCGCGTTCTGCTTGCAGCCGACCGGCGGCGTCTTGGTGCCGAACACGCCGTAGACCTCGGGCGGAGGGTCGGCGCACACCACCTGGTTGTCAGGCCCGGCCAGACAGGCGCCGGCCGGCGTCTGCGCGCACCCCACGCGCCCCTGGCTCACCTTGCAGTTGTACCCGCAGGCGATGGCCGAGCCGTCGGTCACGCAGCTCGGCGCGGGCGGGGCCCCACCGAGGGCCAGCGGAAGCCACCGGGGGGGATCGAAGCAGGTCACCTTGCCGACGTGCTGCACGCAGACGCCCGACGAGGTCTCGGCGCACTTCGCGGTGATGCCGTTGGCCGACTGGCAGTGGTAGCCGCACACCCGGCCGTTGGTGGTGCTCACGCACTCGGGCGTCGGCGCCTGGTTCAACGAGACCATCACGAGGAGCAGCGGAGTCATGGCGGCCTCCATTCGGGGCGCGCCTCCGACGGCGACGCGCTCCGTCTATTCAGCGCGCGCTCAGACTTCGAGGCGGTGCCCCGACGCGGCCAGCACGCACGCGGCGACCCACGAGGTGAGCTCGAGGCCCCTGTCCTTGTCGTCGAGCCACCGGCCGTCGGGCGCGAACGAGAAGTGCACCCCCTCGCCCTTCCCAGCGACCCAGATCTGATGAACCGCGCGCTGGGTGTTGACGATGACCTTCTGGCCCGTCTTCGGCGCGGTGATGGTCACCATGTCGCCGGTCGCGTCGCACTCCACGACGTCGGGGTCGACGGCGTCGATGGCCGCCACCAGGCGCTTGAAGATCTGCGCGACGGCCGCGGTGTACTCGGCTTCTTCCATCATGGGCTCTCGACCTCGAGCGCCTGCAGCACCGGCTGGCCCGGCGCGGCGTAGAGGAACAAGGTGCCCGGCCCACCACCCTCGGGCCGCTCGATGCCGATGATGGTGCCCGGCGTGACGGGCCTGGGGAACGACGCCATGCCGAGGAAGTGCGCGGCCGCCGCGCCCATCGAGGGCTGGTGCCCGACCAGCGCCACCGTCTTGCCAGGGTGCTCCGAGAGCAGCTTCTCGAGCGCGCCAACCGGCCCGTCGGGGAACAACAGGCGCGTCGCGCGCAGCGGCCCCTCGTAGGCCAGCACGCCCGCGAGGATGGTGGCCGTTTGCACGGCCCTCACCAGCGGGCTCATCACCATCACGTCAGGCAGGCCCACCAGCGCGCTCACCGCCTGGAAGTGCCCCGGCAGGCTCAGCCGCGCCCGGGCCGTCAGCGCGCGCGCCTCGTCGTCGAGCCCCTCGGGAACCTCGGCGTCGGCGTCGCCATGTCGAACCAGGAAGACTCGCATCGGACCGCCGAGGAATAGGTCACGCGCTCCCGCGCGGTCAAAGACGTTCGGCGGCCTCGTATGGCCGCTCGCGTCGTCTCTTTTGTCAGACAGCGCTGGCGCAGAAACCAGACGGTATGGTGCCGGGCGATGTCGCGCTGGCTCGCCCTCGTCCTGCTGCTCCTCGGCTGCCCCGATCGGCGGCAGGCGGCGGCGCCCGTCGAGGGACCCGCGGTGACTCAGGCCGACCCGAGCGACGCTGGCGGCCTCGTCACCTCGGCGCGGCTCGACGCCTGGCTTGGGTACCACCGGGCGCTGAGGGCCGGCCCTGACGCGGGGCCCGAAGACGCCAGAGAGAAGGCCACCCGGGAGCGCGCGGTGCGCCTGGCCGCCGGCCTCTCGGAGCGCGACGTCGACGAGCTCGAGGAGCTGATCGGCGCGGTGGTGACCCAGCGCACCATCGGCCGGCTGACGGGGGCCGACGCCATGCGCGGCTTCGAGAAGGTGGCCGCCGGGCTGCCTTTGGAGCAGCGGCAGCGCGTCGAGGCGGCCTTCGGCGACGTGAAGGCGCGCGCGCAGCAGGGCAGCGCGCTCGAGGCCGAGCGCGCGAGGTTCGGCGACGAGGCCGTCGCGCTGGTGCTCGCGCGCGAGGCCGAGCTCACCGAGGTGTGGGACTGGCTGTTGAACGGAAGAGGAGAACGGTGATGACGACCCGAAAGCCGAGCTGGTTCGAGAACGACGCAGCGCTCCAACGCGTGCTGGCCCGCCAGCTGGGGCCGACCTTCGAGAAGGCGCGGCCGCGGCTCGCGCGCATGGGTGACGCGGTGGCGAATGAAGGCGCCCGGTGGGGCCACGAGGCCGACCACCACGGGCCCCGGCTGGTGACGCACGATCACACCGGCGCGCGCATCGACGAGATCGACTACCACCACAGCTACCGGGAGCTGCAGCGCCTCGGCTACGGCGGCGGCATCGTCGCGGCGACGTACAACCCGGCGCTCGCGGCCGAGCGCGGCCACGCGGCCAAGGCGCTCACCTTCGGGCTGGGGTACCTCTTCGGGCAGGCCGAGGCCGGCATGTTCTGCCCCGTGTGCATGACCGACGGCGCGGCGCGGCTGCTGGTGAAGCACGGCACCCCGGAGCTCCAGCAGCGCTTCGTGCCGCGCCTCTCCTCCACCGACCCGTCCACGCTCTTCACCGGCGCGATGTTCCTCACCGAGAAGGCCGGCGGCAGCGACGTGGGGCAGATCTCGACGGTCGCGAAGGGCGGCGCCGGGGTGCCCGGGGAGCGCGTGACGTTGTGGGGCGAGAAGTGGTTCTGCTCGAACGTCGACGCCGACGTCATCATGATCCTCGCGCGGCCCGAGGGCGCGGGGCCGGGCACGCGCGGCCTCGGCCTCTACGTGCTCCCCCGCACCCTCGAGAACGGCAAGCGCAACGCGTTCCGCATCGATCGCATCAAGGACAAGCTGGGCGAGCGCAGCTTCCCCACCGGAGAGGTGACGCTCGAAGGCGCCGAGGCCTGGCTGCTGGGCGGGCCGGGCCAGGGCTTTCACCAGATGGCCGAGATGCTCAACCTCTCGCGGCTCTACAACGCCATCGCGTCGGTGGCGGTGATGCGCCGCTCGGTCATCGAGGCGCTCGACTGGGCCGAGCAGCGCGTCGCCTTCGGCAAGAAGATCATCGAGCACCCGCTGCTGGCCGAGGCGCTGCTCGACATGGCGAGCGAGCAGCGGCTGTCGCTCCTGTGGGCGTTTCGCGGCGTGCAGCTGATGGACGCGCTGGACTCGGGCCAGAGCACCGAGACCGAGCGTCGAACCCTGCGCATGCTGACGCCGCTGCTCAAGTACGTGCTGGGCAAGTGGGCGGTGCGGGTCGCCAGCGAAGGCGTCGAGGTGCTGGCCGGCAACGGCTACATCGAAGACTGGCCCATGGCGCGCGTGCTCCGTGACGCGCAGGTGCTGCCCATCTGGGAGGGCACCACCAACATCCTCGTGCTCGACGCCTTCCGGGCGCTCCGGAAAGAAGGCGGCCATGAGGTGCTCTTCGCCGAGGTCGAGGCCTTCGCGGCCGAGGCCCCGGAGGACGTGAAGGCGCGGGTCGGCGCGCTCCTCGATGAAGCCAAGCAGGCCCTCGCCGAGCTCACCCAGGACCCCCGGGGCGAGCACGCCTTCCGTGACTGGACCGATCGCGCCGCCCTCTTGTGGATGGTGACGACCGCGTGCGCGAAGTCGCTGGGGCACGGCACCGAGGCCGACCTCCGCGCCGCCCGCCGGGTGCTGGCGCGCCACGCCCCCCAGGGCCTGCTCCGAAAAGATCGCGCCTCGGCCGATGAAGTCAGAATGGTGGCCTTCCGCTGACCCGGGAGTCTCCTCCGACACGGTGCGGCAGACCCATTGCATCGCTGAAATTTCATCGTGCACCGGTGAAAGGGGCTCTGCGCTGTAACCTGCTGGAGTCCTTCGTGTTCTGTCGGGCATTCGGCTTGCTGCAGGCTCCTGCATGCTCGACCAATTCCAGGTGCGCGATCTGCCGCTGCTCGACGTCGTCATCGCGCTCGAGTCGGCGCCCCTCAACGCGGTCGTGAAGGCCCTCGAGCATGGTGACTGCCGGGTGGTGCTGGTGCTCGACGCCGGCGGCGTGCCCCGCGGTCTGGTGATGCGGGACGCGGTGCTGCGCCACGCCGAGCGCCTGTCTGATCTGCGCGTCGGCCTGCTGCCCGCCCTGGGGGTCGTCGAGGTGTCGCCCGGGGCGTTGCTCCAGGAGGCCGCGCAGCGGGTGTCGGCGGCCGGCGTCGGCGCCATCGTCTGCCGCCGCGATGACGCCAGCGACCTGCAGGTGATGCTGCGTGACGAGATGCTGAACGTCACCGACTGGGCGCCGTTGATCGAGCGCCGCACGCAGCGCCTCGCGCTGGAG
>JACSRE010000230.1 GCA_014879945.1 Myxococcus sp. | reverse complement strand
CCGCCATGCCGCCCGCGGCGCCTCCCGCCATGCCGCCCGCGGCGCCTCCCGCCATACCGCCCGCGGCGCCTCCGCCGGCCGAACCTCCAGCCGCGCTGCCGCCGGCCGTTCCTCCGCCCGTGCCGCCATCTGGCGCCGAGACGAGCGGCTCGCACGAGCAGCCCGACGCGATGCCCGCCAACATCGCGGCCGCGCCCACCATGTTCCGAAGAGAGTTCATGAGTCGTTCCGTTCTCGCTGATGAGGGGACAGCGACGTCACGAGCCCGGGTTCGGCGTCTTCAGGTAGGGGAACGTCGAGTCGAACTGGCTCGCGTCCTGGAGCACGCCGTCGTGGAACGGAATGCCGCCGCCAGGCGCGTCATCGCCGCTCATCAAGATGCCCTCGACGACGCGCAAGGCGATGTCGACGACGTCGTCACCGGGCCGGCGGCCGTTGGGGAAGCCCGAGGCATCACAGGTGCTGGCGCCGGGCGTCAGGGTGGGCGGCAGCGTGGCCGTGCGGCCGACGTAGCAGCCGAGCGCGCCGAGGTTGTTCTGCGTGCCCGCCGGCCGCGGCGCGAAGACCGAGCCGACGTTGGTGTTGAGGCGCAGCATCTCGCTCACCGCCGGCGTCGCGTTGGCGCCGTTGAAGGCGTTCACCCCGGGAATGCCCTGCAGGAAGACCGTCACCAGGTCGCCGCGGTTCGCCACCGGCGGCGCCACGCCGAACAACACGTTGATGAGCTGCGGCAGCGTCGGCGTCAGCACGTACGGCGCGAAGTTGGCGAGGTCGTCTTTGGGCTCCGAGGTGTTGAACTTGTCCTTGTCGGGGACGCCGATGACGACCTCGTTCACCAGCGGCATGCCCAGGCGCGACACCTGCGTCCACGCGCCGCCTTCACGCGCCGGCACGGTGTACGTCGCCGTCGGGTTGATGACGCGCGCCTGCCGCACGCTCGCCGACGTCCAGCCGCCGATGACGGTGCCGCCCGCGGCGTTGGTGAGGCACGACGCCGGAATCTCGAGCGAGAGCGTGGTGACGTTCTTGTTGCCGATGGTGTTGGGCGCCACGTCGCGGCAGGCGCGGGTCGAGCCGGCCGGCACGCACGGGTTGGCTTCGCTGGTGATGAGCCCCGCGGGCGCGTTCACCAGGTCGAAGATGGTGCCCAGGTTCACCGCGAAGCCCTCGGCGCGCTGGCCGACGAAGAGCTTGCCGGGCGTGGCGCAGAAGCCGGCTGGGAAGTTCACCGAGTACACGTGCGCCCGCGCGTAGTTCGCGTAGCTGTTGCCGGGGAACGTCTTGGAGCCGATGTTGTCGAGCGGCTTGGCGAAGGTGGTGGCGCCGCCCGCCGAGTTCGACAGCTGCCCCACCACCGCCCCGGTGCGCCGGTTGCCCTTGACCAGGCTGACGGTGAACGTCTCGCGCTGGCCCTGAAAGCCCGTGGGCGCGAGCGAGAAGCCGCCGTCGGCCAGGCCCACCGCGCCCGCGTTGATGAGGGGAATCGCCACCGCCGGGCTCATGCCGCCGTCGGGGAACTGGCTGGGCAGCGCCACCCCCGTGCCGTTGAGCAGGGCGTTCTGAAAGCGGAACTGGAAGGTGATGTCTTCGACGCCGTCGCCGGTGTTGTCGAAGTGGATCTCGTAGAGCGCCTCGGGGTCCATCGAGAAGTAGTTGGGCCCGCCGTACGCGTCCTGCAGCGGCTGGTAGTTCGCGATGACGGTGACGTTGCCGGAGCGGCCCGTCTCGTAGCTGTTGAAGAGGTAGAAGTCGGTGCCGTCGACCTTCGGGTTTCGTGTAATGAACGGCGCCTCGCGATGACTCGAGGCGAACGCCGCCGTCGACGAGACGAACACCACCGACACCACCATCGCTGCCAGCAAACGCCGCATGAAAGGCCTCCCCAATGACTTCGAGCCCCCGCGCTTCGTTGCTCGCGCCCTTCTGGATTGCGGTTTGTGCGCTGCCGGCGGCTGGCGGCTGCCAGTGCCGTGAGTCGAAGCCCGCGACGGCGGCCGTCGAGGAGCAACGAAACCGGGACCTTGCGGCGCTCCCGCAGGCGGTGGGCGGGTTGATGGAGCAGCTGGCCGCTGAAGCCTCCGCCCGCGAGAAAGACGCCGACACCCTCTCGCTCGAGGCGGTGGTGGCGAAGTCGGGCGTGGCCTTCGAGGCCCCGCAGCAGATGCTCGGCCGCACCGTGCTGGCCCGGTACTGCGCGAGCGCGCGCTCCAACGACGGGCTCACCGTCACGGTGTGTGAGTACCCCAGCGTCGATCAGGCGGCCCGCGGCGCGGCCGAGGTGACGGCGGTGCGCGGCAAGGTGTCTGGCTGGCAGGCGAAGCAGCGCAAGAAGTCGGTGCTCGAGGTGGTGGCGCGCTCCGACGCGAAGCCCGAGAGCGTCGCCTCGGTGCTGGCCGCCTTCGACGCGCTGTGAGGCGGTGAGAGAAATCCGCCCGGCGTCGGGTTTCGGAGGAGCCTCCCGGTGCGACGAACGACGTGGCTGGCGTTGGGGGGCACGCTCCTGGTGACGGGGGGGCTGCTGCTGTTGCCGAAGCCCTCGACCGGCGCGCCCTTCACGCCAGCTTCGCTCGACGAGGTGCTCGAGCAGGTGCCAGTGCGGCGCGCGGGCGACGCAGGGCTCTCGGCAGAGGCCGCGGCCGAGGTGGCGAGGGCCCTCATCACCCAGTCACGCCAGCGCGGCGGCGACACCCGGCTGCTCGGGCAAGCGCAGGCCGTGCTCGCCCCGTGGTGGAGCGACGACGCGCCGGCGCCTGCCGTCCGCCTGATGCGCGCCACCATCAAGCAGAGCCTGCACGACTTCGACGGCGCGCTGGAGGACCTCGACGTGCTCGCCGCGACGCCCACCGACGTGCAGGCACAGCTGACGCGCGCGACGGTGCTGTCGGTGCGCGCGCGCTACCGCGAGGCGGAGCCGGTGTGCCTGGGGCTGCGCGGCCAGGTGGAGGACGCGGTGGTGGCGGCGTGCCTCGCGCCCCTGCTGGCGATTCAAGGCCGGGCCGAAGAGGCCGAGGTGATGGTGCGCGCGGCGCTGGCGAAGACGTCGAAGGCGTCCACGCTCCGCGGCTGGCTGCTGTCCATTCTGGGCGAGGTGCAGACGTGGCGCGGCAACGCAGAGGGGGCCGTCGCGACGCTGCGCGAGGCGCTCGCCGCCGATGACACCGACACCTACTCGCGGCTGTTGTTGGGGGCGACGCTGACCGAGCTGGCGCGGCCGGCGGAGGCGGTGGCGCTGTGGGCGAGCCGCGTCGAGCGCAGCGACCCCGAGCTGCTCGAGCTGGTGCTGGCGGCGCGGGCCGCGCACCTCGACGAGGCCGACGCGCTCGCGGCGACGCTCGCCCAGAACGTCGAGGCGAGCCGGCGGCGCAAGGACCCGGTGCACCGCAGGGAAGAGTCCCGGTATGCGCTGCGCGTCGAGGGCGACGTGCCCCGGGCGCTCGCGCTCGCCCGCGAGAACTTCGAGGTGCAGCAGGAGCCCGCCGACGTGCGGGTGCTGCTCGAGGCCGCGCTCGCCGCGAGGGACCGCGCCGCCGCCGCGCCTGCGCTGGCGTGGATGAAGCGCACCGGCTTCGCGGCGCCCCGCTTCGTCTCGCTCGCCGCGGCCGTGGAGTCGTTGCCGTGAGCCCTCGCGCGTCGAACTCCGGCTTCCTCTCGCGCGCCGCCGACGAGGAGTCCACGCATTGAGCCGTCGCGTACAGACGGAGGCTTCGCCGACACCACGCTCGTCCGTGCCTCGGAGCGCGTCATTCACGGCGGCGCCTCACGCGCGACCGACAGCGCTCCTTTCGTGCGGGCTCGCGCTCTGGCTCGTCAGCGCCACCGCCCACGCGCACAAGGGCTCCGACGCGTACTGGGTGCTCTCGGCCGAAGGCGCTGCCCTACGCGGCCGCCTCGACGTCTCGCTGCGAGACCTCGACACGGCGCACGGGCTCGACGCCAACGCCGACGGCGCCGTCACCTGGGGCGAGCTGCTGGCGAGTGACGCGAAGCTCAGGCCGTGGCTGCTCGCCGGGGTGGGCCTCTCACAACGTCAGGCGCCCTGCCCCATCGAGCTCGGGGCGCTCTCTGTCATTCGCCACTCCGACGGCGCCTACGCGAGCTGGCCGCTGACGGCGCGCTGCCCGGCCGACGTCACCGAGCTCGAGGCCAGCTACCGCCTCCTCTTCGACGTCGACGCCCAACACCGCGGGCTGCTGCGCGCCGGCGCCGGCGAGTGGGTGGCCTTCTCGCAGGAGCAGCCCGCGCTGCGCCTCCCGCTGCGCCCGCCGACGCGCGCACACCAGACGTGGACGGCCTTCACCGAGGGGCTGCACCACATCTCCATCGGGTGGGACCACCTGTGCTTCCTCTTCGCGCTGCTGCTGCCAGCGGTGCTGCGGCGGGAGGGGCGCAAGTGGGTGGCCAGAGACACGCTGCGCGGCACCCTCGTCGAGGTGACGCAGGTGGTGACGGCCTTCACCGTGGCGCACTCGGTGACGCTGGGCCTGGCGGCCTTCGGGGTGCTCGCGCCCAACCCGGCCTTCGTCGAGGTGGCCATCGCCGGCTCGGTGGTGCTCGCGGCGCTCAACACCGCGTTCCCGGTGGTGACGGAGGGCCGCTGGACGCTCGCCTTCGGCCTGGGCCTGCTGCACGGCTTCGGCTTCGTCTCGGCGCTGTCCGACCTCGGCGCCTCGGGCGGCGCCCTGTGGGCCTCTGTGCTGGGCTTCAACCTGGGCGTCGAGGCAGGCCAGCTCGCCATCGTCGCCTGCCTCGTGCCCCTGGCCTTCCTCGTGCGCCGGCGCCGCTGGTACGGCCGCACCCTGGTGCCCCTCGGAGGCCTGACGCTGGTGGCCCTCGCCTCCTGGTGGACGGTGGAGCGCGTCGCGGCACTCTGACGTCGTCATTTTGCATCACAGGGACGCAGCTTGCTTCGAGTCGCTGTGAAGAACCCCGGTGCCAGCCTGTGGAAAACGGTGTGGGCTTGTGGAGAACCACCCAGCGACGCGCTCCCCGCCTTGTGGGAAAGCAGGCCCACTGGAACGCCCGGGTGTCCGCGTCGTTTTGCACCAACACGGACTTTCAGCAACCTCTCGCCAGCGCCACCCGCAAAACCACGGCGGCGCCGTGCGCGCCTGTTCCACAGGGGCCCAGAAGTCGGCGAAGCCTCTGGATTCGTTTGGCGTTCTCTTTCGTTCTTGATCAGGAATCGGCTTCGTCGGTAAGAGCTTTGCCCTTCTGCGCTCGCGTTGTTTCTGGTGAGGGGTCACGTCTTTGTCCGCTTTCGTCGAAAAGGCCGAGTCGACGGTAACCGCACGAAATCTATGGGAATCTGCGCTCGATGTCCTGCGGCGCGATGGCCAGAGCTTCGTGGTGACCCAGCTCCAGCAGCTGCTGCCCCTTCGCTACGAAGACGGCGCGCTGACGATGGGCGTGGATGATCTGTTTTTCCGCGACTGGGTGGAGGACCACTTCGGCCACCTGCTGGTGACGGCCATCGAGCGCGCCTCGGGGCGCACCGCAAAGCTCTCGTGGGAGAAGATCGAGCGCGCCCAGGCCCGCGCGAGTTTGCCAGCAGCACCCCCAGTCAACCAGCTGCGCCACGCCGTGCGGCTCAACGACAAGTTCACCTTCGAGAGCTACGTCGTCAGCGAGGCCAACCAGCTGCCCGCGGCGGCCGCGCACGCCGTCGCCGAGAACCCGGGCCGGGCCTACAACCCGCTCTTCATCTACGGCGAGACGGGCCTTGGCAAGACGCACCTGCTGCACGCCATCGCCAACCGGGTGCTCGCGCGCAACCCGCACTTCCGCGTCACCTACCTCTCGAGCGAAGAGTTCACCAACCAGTACATCGAGTCGGTGCGCGACCAGCGCATGACCGAGTTCCGCCGGCGCTTTCGCGACGAGTGCGACGTGCTGCTCATCGACGACATCCAGTTCCTCGGCAAGAAGCAGGAGACGCAGAACGAGTTCTTCTACACGTTCAATGCGTTGCATCAGCTCGGCAAGGCCGTGGTGATGACGAGCGACACGGTGCCCAGCGAGATTCCCGGCCTCGAGGAGCGCCTGCGCAGCCGCTTCGCAATGGGCCTCATCACCGACGTACACGAGCCCACCTTCGAGGCGCGCGTCGCGATTCTGAAGAAGAAGGCCACGCAAGACGGCATCGCCATCACCGACAAGGTGGCGCACTTCATCGCCCGCGTGGTGGTGAACAACGTGCGAGAGCTCGAGGGCGCGCTCATTCGCGTCATCGCCGTGCACGCGCTCACCGGCCAGCCGCTCACCGAAGAGCTCTGCGCCACGGTGCTGGGCGACATGATGCCCGAGAAGGTGACGCTCGACGCCGAGATGATTCAGAAAGAGGTCGCGCGCTTCTACAAGCTGAACGTCGACGACCTGCGCGGCGAGCGGCGCATGAAGCCGGTGGCCCACGCCCGCCAGGTGGCGATGTACCTGGTGCGCACCCTGACGACGTCGTCGCTCCCCGAGATTGGGAAGAAGTTCAACAAGGACCACTCGACGGTGCTGGCGAGCGTGCGAAAGATTGAACACGCGCGCGGCAATGACTCACAGCTCCAGCTCGACCTGGGTGAGCTGACGAAGAAGCTCGTCCCTCCGGTCTGAGGAACCGCTCACCGCCCCTGCGCCACCTCGAGCGCCGCGCTGCCGATGGCGGCCGCGAAGGCGTCGTGCGTGGCGGCCTCGCCCCAGCGCGCCACCTCGAGCGGGTCGAGCGCGTGGTGCGTCTCGACGATGATGACGGGCGCCACCTGCGTCGCGCGCAAGAAGTACACCCGCTGCTCGAGGGGCCTGGCGTCGATGAAGCAGCCCGGCTCGGCGCCGTTGGAGTCGGGACCCAGCTCGGCGCCGTTGGAGTCGGGACCCAGCTCGGCGCCGTTGGAGTCGGGACCCGGCTCGGCGCCATCGGCGCGGTAGAGGCTGCCGTAGTCTGCGCCTGAATAGGCCAGAAAGCCCGCGACGCGGAGCGACCGGCTCACCGCGCGGCCCCACGCCTCACGCGCGCGCACGACGGCCCGGGGCCCCTCGGCGCTCCACAGCACCGCGAAGCCCGGATCGGCGCGGTTCGCGAAGCACACGCCCCCATCGGCGCTCGTCTCGCTCGGCCAGGCGTCGGCCCGCGCGTCGGTGTGCAGGCTGACGACGAGGTGGGGCTTGAAGCGCTCGAGGGCGGCGATGCGCGCGGCGTACCTCGCGCCCACCTCCACCGTGCGCGTCTCGAGCACGGTGAAGCCGAAGCGGCGCAGCCGCTGGGCGAGCGCCCGGGCCTCGACCAGCGTCTCGTCGGCCTCACGCTGGCAATGACAGCCATGGTTGCCCATGTTCCCCGGCGCGCCGTGGCCCGCGTCCACCACCACCCGCAGCGGCGCCGCGAGCGGCGGCGAGGGCACCACCCGAAGAGGCGCCGCGGGCGAAGGCCACGAGGGCGCGGCGGAGAGGATGAGGGTGAGCAGCCACGGCACACCCCGGTTGGAGCACGAAGCGCGCCAGCGCTGTGCGATGGTCGGCGAGGAACAGACACGTCGGCGGGCGTGTCCGTGGGCGCTGAGGTCACTCATGGGTCGCAGGGCCAGCCTCCTCCTCCTCGCGCTCGTCGCCGCACCTGGCTGCGTGCCCCGGAGCAACCTCATCGACTCCGCGCGCGCAGAGCGCGACAGGCGCACCGGCCACGTCGCCGCCGCGCCGAGCTCAGCCGACGACGGGTGGAGCGAGCGGTGGGCGCGCGCCAACAGCGAGGAACGCCAGGCCCACCTGCGCAATGAGGCGGGGCGCTTCGCACGGGCCGTGGCCTCGGAGCCACCGTCGGCGAGGCTGCCGCTGACCGCGGTGGCCGAGGGGGTCCTCGTCGACGAGGCGCGAGGCCTCGTCTACGTCAGCGGCCCAGAGGAGGTCGTCGCGCTCGAGGTCGCGACCGGGGCGGTGCGGTGGCGCCTGAAGGGCGGCGGCGTGGTGACGCGCGCTGGCCGGTGGCTGCTGGTGATGCGCGTCGACGCGCTGCGGGCGCACCTCTCCTTCGTGGACCCCGACGCGCCGAAGGCCGCGCGCGCCTGCCTGGCCTCGCTCGAGGTCCCGCCTGGCGCCACCCGACTGTTGCTGCTGCCCTTCGAGCGAGGCGACGAGGTCTTCCTGATGTGGCGCAGCGAGTTCGTGCTGGGGCCGCGCGGCGTTCCGCTCCCAGATGAGGACCAACTGGTGCGCGCGGGCCTGGGCTGCGGGGTCGCACGCGTCCGGCCGGAGTGCACCACCACGCCGCTCCCGCTGACCGACTTTCTCCTCTCGCCGCCGCGAGACCTCGGCTCGCTCGTCAAGCCCACGCCCGGTGAGTGCCGCTTCTTCACGCCCGAGCTCGAGCTGCCCTCGGTGGCGGCGTCCAGGCTCCCGCGCTTCAGCGCAGCTCCCGATGGCCTGCGCCTCGAGGCCGTCTCGACGCGCGATCGCCCCGACGGCACCTGCGTCGAGCGGGTGCGCGCCAGCCTCGAGGCGAGTGGGCCCGACGGCGAGCGGCGGTGGCGCTACCCGCTGGGAGAGGCCAGGGACTTCGGTGCCTGCGCGCCGCCGCCCTCGGCAGGCCCTCAGCGCCCTCCGGGGGGCTGATCTCCCTCCCTGTAGCCGTCGCCGACCTCGAAGGTGGGCAGCCGCACGAAGGCCCCGGGGGGAAAAGCCGTGGCGTCGAGCCCAAACGGCGCCTTCGAGAAGAGCGAGGCGCCGAAGTTCCGGGTGCGGGCGCCGACCGAGAACGACGACCTCCAGGTCCGGCTCAGGCGCAGCCGGTAGCGGAGCCGCGACGGGTCGCGCAGACAGAAGAAGCGCGCGCAGCAGGCGGTGCTCTTGCTGCGCATCACGTAGGGGCCCGAGAACTGGTACGCCGCGCGCGGGTAGACGGGCTCGGTGAGCGGGCGGGTGAACGTCACCGTGCCGCAGAAGTCGACCGCGTCCTCCGACGAGTCCTCCCACAGCACGACGTCGATGGGCTCGTCGTCACAGCCGGTGGCGGAAGGCACGCCGTTGGGCAGCGTGTAGCCGGGGTGCGCGCCGCCGTCCCACCCGCAGTCGTAGTCGACCACCTCGTCGGGCTGCACCTGATAGACGCCGCCGTCCCAGTGCCACCAGGTCGCCTCGGTGCCGAAGCCTCCACTGGAGCGGCGCCCCTCCCCCGCGTCCGCGCGCTGAACCCGCACCTGGAACTCCAGCACCGGACCGTCATTACCGTCGAGGTGCGCCCCATCGTCCTCGGCGATGGCGACGAGGCTCGCTGACGCCACGTCGCCTTCGAGCCGCGCGTCGATGCGGAGGTCGCCGACGCAC
Organism: Myxococcus sp.; assembly: GCA_014879945.1. Classification (GTDB taxonomy): domain Bacteria; phylum Myxococcota; class Myxococcia; order Myxococcales; family Myxococcaceae; genus Xiheimicrobium. Next base: position 18,037 of record JACSRE010000230.1, on the reverse strand, counting down.
GGCCCCGCGTCGGTGGCGAAGCACTGAAAGCGGGTCGTCGCCGCGCCGGCCTGGTCGAGCTGCGCGCGGTCGGGGCGGAGCTGCCCGCGCGTCGCGGTGAAGGTCACCTCACCGCTCCGCCCGGGCCAGAGGGCCGTCACGCTCACCGAGCTTCCCGAACGCACCGACGCCGGGGCCGTCACTGCACCGCGCGCTGGCCGGCGATCGCGGCAGGCCGCCGTCACCAGGAGGAGCACGCCAACCGCCGCGAGGAGCCGCATGGCGCGGAGCATCGGACGGATGGGACCGACCCTGCAATGATCGCCGAGGGCCCGGGTCGCGCTTCACGCCTACGAGGGGATGAGCCGCAACCCGCGCCGCATGAAGGCGGTGAGATGCGGAGACGCCGAGACGCGAAGACGCCGAGACGCGAAGACGCCGAGACGCGAAGACGCCGAGACGAGACGCCGAGACGAGACGCCGAGACGAGACGCCGAGACGAGACGCCGAGACGAGACGCCGAAACGAGACGCCGAGACGAGACGCCGAGACGAGACGCCGAAACGAGACGCCGAGACGAGACGCCGAGACGCGAAGACGCGAAGACGCGAAGACGCGAAGACGCGGAGACGCGAAGACGCCGAGACGAGACGCCGAGACGAGACGCCGAGACGAGACGCGGAGACGCGGAGACGCGAAGACGCGGAGACGGCCGAAACGCGCACGCGGAGCCCCTGAGCGGCCGAGACGTTGAGACAGCTCCCGCGCGGGGCGGGCGCGGTCAGGACTGCCCGAGCGCCGCCAGGGCGTCAGCCATCTCGGAGCGGAACCGGTTCGCCACGCCGCGCTGCACCTCGGCGGAGCTGCTGGTGAAGTAGTACAGCTCTCCGCCGCGGGTGCGCTTGCCACGCTCTTCGTAGACGGCGCGAATGATGTCGGCGTCGCTCATCTGCGCCACGTTCCGCCCCTGCAGCGCGCGGCCGAAGATGTTGGCGGCGCCCTCCTGGCCGTGCTGCACGCCGACGCTCCACAGCACGTCGTTGAGCGCCTGGCTGCGCTGGCTGAAGTCGAGGCCGGGCACGGCGCGCTCGGCGTTGCGGCGCGCGGGCTCGTAGAAGCGGGTCGCGATGTAGTCGTGCTGCGCGGCCTGGAAGGCGTCGCGGTGGGTGCTGGCGATCTGCCGCCACGCGTTCGAGAAGGCCGGCGTGCCGGGGTTGAGGCCCGCGAGCGGACGCCCGAGGTCTGGGTGGGTGCGCTGCAGCCAGTCCGAGAACGAGCGCGCCGAGCCGGTGTTGGTGGCGAACTGGTAGCTGCCGTAGCTGACGCCGCCGCGGTCCCCGCGCCCCGACGAGACCGTGCCCGGGTCGCCGTTGGACTCGTAGCGCGCCGAGAGCGTGCCGAGCCGCGAGACATCGGTGGGCCCGCCGGTGCCCGAGGGAGCGGGCGTGGGCGAAGGACCCGTGGGCGAGGCCCCGGGCCGCGGCTCGCTCGCCGGCCGCGGCGCGCCTCCGCTGAAGGTGCGCAGCTCACCGGTGGTGCGGTAGCTCTTCCCGCCGCTCTCGCCGACCAGCCGGCCGCCCTGCTCGCGCATGCGGAACTCACGCCCGTTGGCCGGGTCGACGCCGACGTAGACGCTGTTGCCCTGCGCGTCTCGTTCGCGGCGGGTGATGGTGACCCAGTGGTCGGTGCCGTTGGCGCCGCCGTTGCTGCCGGCCTTGTAGTCCACGCCCATCACCACCGGCCGCCCCTGGTCGAGGTTGCGGTTGATGGTGTCCATGCTCCAGGCAGGCCGGTTCGCGGTGAGGCCCTGCGAGCGCGCGGCGACGTCCCAGTTGAGGCCGTTGCCTGAGTAGCCGCCGTGGCTGTCGAGGTAGCGGTCGAGCTCGCCGGGGCTGACGGTGTTGCCCGAGATGCGGCTGATGGCCATGGCCGTCGCGGTCATCGCGCAGCCGGCGCGGGCCACCGATGAGCTGCGGCCCAGGGTGCGCGAGCCCCACTCCGGGTCGCCCTGCCGGTACATCGGCGTGCCGTCGCTGGTGGTGGGGTGGGTGCGGCCGTTGCCGTCGACCGCAGGGCCGGTCGGCGTGGGCGCCCGTCGGTCGGTCTCGTCGACCGGCCGGTCTTCACCGTTGGGCGCCTGGGCAGGGCGGTTGGTGTCGAAGCCGTCGGGCACCTTCAGCGAGGCGCCCGCGTAGATCTTGTCGGGGTCGGCGATGTTGTTGGCGCGCGCCAGCTTCTCCACCGTGGTGTTGAAGCGCCTGGCCAGCGCCGAGAGGGTGTCGCCGCGCTGAATTCGGTAGTCCATGCCCTCATTGTCACCCGAAAGCGGGCGCGGCATTTCCCCTCGATCAGCAACGCATTTGACAGGGGTGGGCCGATGTAGGCCGCAGACCTTCAGCGCGCCGCCAGCGCCTCGACATCGGCGGAGCTGGTTGCGATGAGCGCCGCATGAGCACCGCCTACGACCTCGTCCTCCATGGTGGCACCGTCGTCACGCCCGCGGGCCGGGCGCAGCTCGACGTCGGCGTCATCGCGGGCCGCATCGCCGCCCTCGGCCAGCTCTCGAAGGCGCCCGCGGCCGAGCGCTTCGACGCCACGGGCCTGCATGTGCTGCCCGGCGTCATCGACACCCAGTGCCACTTCCGGGAGCCGGGCCCGACGCACAAGGAAGACCTCGGCTCTGGCAGCGCCAGCGCCGCGCTCGGCGGCGTCACCGGCTTCTTCGAGATGCCCAACACCACGCCCTCGACCGACTCGGCCGAGCGGCTCGCCTGGAAGGTGCAGCGCGCGCGCGACACCTCGTGGGTGGACTTCGCCTTCTACCTGGGCGCCACGTCGGAGAACGCGGAGCAGCTCGCGGTGCTCGAGCAGGGTGAAGGCGTCTGTGGCATCAAGCTGTTCTGCGGCAGCTCCACCGGCACGCTGCTGGTGGACAAGCCGGCCGACCAGCTCCGCGTCTTCTCGTCGGGCCGCAAGCGCGTGGCCTGTCACAGCGAAGACGAGGCGCGCCTGAAGGAGCGCAAGCCCCTCTTCGAAGGCCAGTCGGTGCACGCCCACCCCCAGTGGCGCGACGAAGAGTGCGCGGTGAAGTCCACCGCCAGCATCTTGCAGCTGGCGCGGCAGGCCAACCGCAAGGTGCACGTGCTGCACGTGACGACGGCGGGCGAGCTGCCGCTGCTCGAGGCCAACAAAGACCTCGCCTCGTTCGAGACGACGCCGCAGCACCTCACCCTCGCCGCGCCCGAGTGCTACGACCGCCTCGGCACGCTGGCCCAGATGAACCCGCCCATTCGTGACGCGCGGCACCGCGAGGCGCTGTGGGAAGCGGTGCGCTCGGGCCTGCTCGACGTGCTGGCCACCGACCACGCGCCCCACACCCTCGAAGAGAAGGCCAGGCCGTGGCCGCAGAGCCCCTCGGGCATGCCGGGCGTGCAGACGCTGGTGCCGGTGATGCTCACCCACGTCAGCGACGGCAAGCTGACGCTCGAGCGCTTCGTCGACCTCACCTCGGCGGGCCCGGCGCGCCTGTTCGGCCTGCGGCGCAAGGGCCGCCTCGCGGTGGGCTTCGACGCCGACCTCACCCTCGTCGACCTCTCGGCCAGGCGCACCATCACCAACGCCTGGTCGAAGAGCCGCTGCGGGTGGACGCCGTTCGACGGCTTCGCGGCGACGGGCTGGCCGATGGCCACCGTGGTGCGCGGGCGCGTGGTGATGCGTGACGGCGCGCTGGTGGGGGCTCCGGCCGGCCTGCCGATGGCCTTCGACCCCTGAGCTGACGGCGCCGCGGTGCACCAAAAGCCTGCTCAAGCCCGGCGAGCGCGACGTGCTCAAGGTGAAGGTCATCGCCGGCCAGGCGCAGTACGCGGGCTCGACGAAGAACGGCGTCACCTCGAACGACTACGGCCCGTGGAGCGTCAGCTTCGTCATCGGCCGCCCGACGCCCTGACCTCCCCTCGGGCCGCGCTTGGGCGTTGACTCGCTCGCCGCGGGCAAGAAGGCTGACGGCATGGCGAGCCTCCAGCGAATCGTGGGCGTCGGGGCCTCGGCCGGGGGGCTCGAGGCCCTCGAGAAGTTCTTTGCCCCCGCCGACCCGAAGACACCCTACGCCTTCGTGGTGGTGCAGCACCTCTCGCCCGACCACAAGTCGCTCATGGCCGACATCCTCGGCAAGGCCACCCGGCTGCCAGTTCACGTCGCCGAGCAGGGGCTCACCGTCGAGGCTGGCCACATCTACCTCAACACCCCGCGCTCGGTGGTGACCCTCAAGGACGGCAAGCTGGAGCTGGTCGACCGGCTGCGCGACCAGGGGCCGCACCTGCCCATCGACACCCTGTTTCAGAGCCTGGCCGAGCAGAGCGGCGAAGACGCCATCGGGGTGGTGCTCTCGGGCACCGGGAGCGACGGGCGGCTGGGCGCCGAGGCCATCAAGGCGGCCGGCGGCTACGTGCTCGCGCAAGACCCTCCCACCGCGCGCTTCGACGGCATGCCCCAGTCGGCCATCGCGACCGGCTTGGTCGACCTGATCCTCGCGCCCGAGGGCATGCAAGCGGCGCTGCACCGCTACCTCGAGGCCGACCCGGTCGCGCCCGCCATCGCCCCCACCCCCGAGGCCGCGGCGTCGCTGGTGCGCATTCTCGAGGTGCTGCAGCGCAACTGTGGCGTGAACTTCAACGAGTACAAGCAGGGAACGCTCAGGCGCCGGCTCTTTCGGCGCATGACGGCGCTCGGGTTGACCGACCTCGATGAGTACGCGCGCCTGGTCACCAACAGCGCCGAAGAGGCGCACCTCTTGAGTCGAGAGCTGTTGATCAACGTCACCAACTTCTTTCGCGACACCGACGCCTTCAACGCGGTGCGAGAGAAGGCGCTGCTCCCGCTCATTCAGCAGTCGGCGCCCCGGAGCACCCTGCGGCTGTGGATCGCCGGCTGCTCCTCGGGCCAGGAGGCGTACTCCCTGGCCATGACGGCGCTCGAGGCGGTGCACCTCAGCGGCAAGGCGCTGACGGTGAAGGTCTTCGCGACCGACGTCGACACCGAGGCCCTCGAGCTCGCCGGCGCCGGGCGCTACGCCGAGGGCGAGGTGCAGAACGTCCCCGAGGCGCTGCTGAAGAAGTACTTCACGCGCCAGGGCCAGTACTGGGTGGCCAGCCGCGAGCTGCGAAAGCACATTCTCTTCGTCGCGCACAACCTCGCGAAGGACCCGCCGTTCACCCGCATCGACCTGATGAGCTGCCGCAACCTGCTCATCTATTTCTCGCCGCCGCTGCAGCGGCGGGTGCTGCACTCGCTCACCTTCGCCCTCAAGGCCGGCGGCTACCTCTTCCTCGGCCCGAGCGAGACGCTGGGCGACTCCAGCGCCCGCTTCCAGCCGGTAGACCCGGTGTGGAAGGTCTTCAAGAAGGTGACCCAGGAGCGCCTGGTGATGCCGACGACGGGCGCCTCGTTTCGCGACGTGGCCCGGCCGACCCGCGACCAGGCCCCCAGCGAAGACCAGCTGGCCATCGAGCGCGCGTTCCAGCTGCTGGTGAACGAGGTGGCGGCGGCGGCGGTGCTCACCACCGAGAACCTCGAGCTCCTCTCGGTGTTCGGCAACGCCAGCGCCGTCATCACCGTGCGGCCCGGGGTGGCGACCCTCAACCTCGCCGAGCTGGTGCCGTCGCACGTGGCGACGGTGCTGACGCTGGCGGCGCACCGGGCGCTGGCGACGATGACCGAGGCCTCGTTCGCGGTGACCGACGAGGCGCGCCGGCTCCGCGCCGTTCGCTGCGTCCCCCTCACCACGGGCAAGGGGGGGCGGCGGTTCCTCGTGTGCATCTTCGAGCGAGAGGCGCTGCCGCACGCCGGGCCCTCGACCGAGCCCCTGTCCGAAGAGGCGACCCGTCGCGTCAGCGAGCTCCAGGACGAGCTGCGCTTCGTGCGCGAGAGCCTGCAGACGACCATCGAGGAGCTGGAGACCTCGAACGAGGAGCTCCAGGCCACCAACGAGGAGCTGCTCGCCGCCAACGAGGAGCTCCAGAGCACCAACGAAGAGCTCCACTCGGTGAACCAGGAGCTGGGCACCGTCAACGCCGAGCACCAGAGCAAGATCACCGAGCTGACGAACCTCAACGCCGACCTCGACAACCTCTTCAAGGCGACCTCGGTGGGCACGCTCTTCCTCGACGCGGAGCTGGTGATTCGCCGCTTCACCGCGAGCACCATGGCGTACTTCAAGATCCTCGAGCGCGACGTGGGCCGAAACCTGGAAGACCTCACCGCGCGCTTCGACGACCCGGCCTTCATCACCGACCTTCGACGCTGCGCCGCCATCGGCGCGTCGCTCGAGCGCGAGGTGACGACCACCGATGGGCGCGTCGCCCTCTTCCGCGTCAGCCCCTACCTGGGCCCCTCGAGGGTGCGCGACGGCGTGGTGGTCACCTTCGTCGACATCAGCAGCCTGCGCGCCGCCATCGAGCAGGGGCACCGACTGCGGGCCATCATCGAGGGGGTGCCGCACCCGCTCTGTCAGGTCAACGCCAACGGGCTGGTGGTGCTCGCCAACCCGGCGTGGCGCGCGGCGCCGCTGGCTCAGGAGGGCGAGAACCTGGCGACCGCCGCCCAGTCGTCAGCGGCGCTGCGCGAGGCGCTGCTGGCGGTGCTGCACGGCGCCCGTGAGGTCACCACCCCAGCGCCGCCCCCCACCTTCGAGGTGCGCGCGCTGGGCGGGCCCGAGGGAGGAGCCGTCGTCACGCAGCTCGAGGCCTGACCGATGGCGACCTCGCTCGAGACCCTCAAGGCGCGCGCCCAGGAGCTGGTCAAGAAGACGACCCGCCTGCGCGACTCGCTCCCCAGAGAGCCCAGCGCGGCGCTCGAGGAGCTGTTGACGCTCCAGGTGGAGCTGGAGCTCCAGGCCGACGAGCTGCGCCGCACCGAGCTCGAGGCCGAGCAGGCCCGGCGGCGCTATGAAGAGCTGTTCGCCCACGTGCCCGTGGGGGTGGTGGTGCTCGACCGCGCGGGGGTGGTGACCGAGGCCAACGACGCCGCCCGGCGCCTGCTGCTGACCCAGCACCTCCGAGAGACGACGTTCCGCGACTACGTGGCGGTGGTCGACCAGGCCACCTTCGACCACGGGGTGGCCAGCGCGCAGGAGGGCCCCGCGGAAGCGGAGCTGACGCTCAAGCCGCTCCACGGCGGCCGCGTCGTGGCCCGGCTCCGGTTTCGCCCCCTGGGGCAGGAGCTGCTGGTGTCGATGACCGACGTCACGGGGCTGAGGCTGGCCGAGCGCGAGGCGCGGGCCCAGGCCGCGCAGACCCGCGCGCTCTTCGACTCGAGCCGCGATGGCCTGCTGGTGGTCGACGAGCTCAGCCGGCGCGTCATCGACGCCGGCGCGTCGTTCGCCACGCTGAGCGGCCGCTCGCCCGAGGCGCTGCGGGGCATGGCAGTGCACGAGCTCTTCCCGTCGTTCACCGGCCCCCTCGAGTGGCTGCGGCTCCAGCAGCACCTCGACGGCGCGGCCCAGCTCGACGCGGTGGCGCTCGAGCGGCCGCACGACCAGCCGGTCTCCTGTGAACTCACGGCCAGCCGGGTCAACGTCGAGGGGGTGGCGGCCGTCTTGCTGGTGGTGCGAGACGCCTCGGCGCGCCGGGAGCTCGAGGCGCAGAAGGCCTCGCTGACCGAGGTGATGCACCAGCAGCAGAAGTTCGACGCGCTCGGCCGCCTGGCCGCCGGCATCGCCCATGACGTCAACAACGTCCTGGCCGTCATCGTCGCGGGCGCCAGCACGCTCCAGCCGAGAGAAGGCGCGGACGCAGCGGCGGTGGCAGACGTGCTCGAGGCGGCGGCGCGCGCGGGCGAGATGACGCGCTCGCTGTTGACGGTCGCGCGCTCGGCGCCGGCGCAGTCGAGCCACTTCTCGCTCTCGGAGCTCACCCGCAGCGCCGTGCGGCTGCTGCAGCGCTCGCTCCCCCCGGGCGTGCGCCTGACGCACGCCGTCGCCGACGGCGTCATCGTCAAGGGTGACGCGGCGCAGTGGCACCGGGTGCTCTCGAACCTGGTGTCGAACGCCGCCGATGCGCTGGCCGGCACGGGCACCATCGAGGTGACGCTGGAGCGGGTCGAGGGGGCGGCGGTGCTGAGCGTCGAAGACGATGGGCCGGGCATGCCCGAGCACACGCGCGCGCGCGCGACCGAGCCGTTCTTCACCACCAAGGCCTTCGGGAAGGGGACGGGCCTGGGGTTGGCGCTCGTGCGGGGCGTCGTCGAGAGCCACGAGGGCTCGCTGGCCCTCGAGTCTGCGCCTGGAGAGGGCACGCGGGTGCGCTGCAGCATTCCCCTGGTCGAGGGCGTCGACGTCTCGGCCCCGGGCGCCGCGCCGGCCGCCGCGACGCAGCACCGGGTGCTCATCGTCGACGACGACGCGCAGCTGGCGCGCAGCCTCCAGCGGGTGCTGCAGCGGTCTGGGTTCCAGGTCGAGACGGCCCCGAGCGGGCCCGCGGCGCTCGTCGCGCTCGAGACGGCCTCGTTCGACGTGGTGCTGACCGACCTGATGATGCCCGAGATGAACGGGGCCCAGCTGTGCCGCACCCTCAAGCAGCGCTACCCCACGCTCCCGGTGGTGGGGATGACGGGCTTCGCCGCGACCGAGCTGCACGAGGAGCTGAAGGCCGCAGGGGCCGCCCGGGTGCTGGAGAAGCCGTGCAGCGCGGCGGCGCTCCAGCAGGCGCTCGAGGCGGCCATCGGCGAGTCGCTGACGAAGGGCGTCAGGTGAAGAGGTCGAGCTGCGGCTGCGCGGTCGTCTGCGCCTTCCCCGGCGCCGCGCCCGGCTCCACCTCGCTGGGCTCGAACAGCGGGCCCTCGAACACCGCCGTCACCGGGCCGTGGTCGCTGGTGCCGAACTCGCGCAGCGCCGTGCACTGACGGGCGCGCGCGGTGACGGCGGGGCTGGTGAGCACGAGGTCGAGCCGCCACCCGACGTTGCGCTCGCGGTACTGCCGCCACGGCGCCCACCAGGTGAAGAGCGCGTCGTCGTCGGGGGCGAACCGGCGGCCGAGGTCGCAGAGGCCCTCTGCGAGGAGCGCGTCGACCAGCTGGCGCTCGCCGGGCGTCTGGCCGAGCTGCTGCTCGTCGCGCAGCTTCTCGTGCACGTCCTTGGGCGTGTGCGCCACGTTGAAGTCGCCGCACAGCAACAGCCGCCTGCCCGCGGCGTGGCGCTCCTGCACCCAGCGCCGCAGAGAGGAGAGGAACCCAAGCTTCGCCTCGAAGTCCTTCCCGCCGTTGGGCACGTAGATGGAGGCGACCTCGAGCGACCCCAGGCTCGCCACGGCCACGCGGCACTCGAGGTCGAACGGCGGGTGGGTGATGACGGGCCGCACCGGCACCAGCGCCTTGCTCAGCAGCAGCGCCACCCCCGAGTAGCCGCCCGCGCCGTGCCACACCGGCCAGTACCCTTCGCGCTCGACGAGGCTCTGGGGGACCTGGTGCGGCGAGGCCTTGATTTCCTGCAGGCACAGCACGTCGGGCCGCTCGAGGCGCAGCCAGTCGGCCACCTGCGCCTCACGCGCGCGAATGCCGTTGACGTTCCAGGTGGTGACCTTCATCGGCTGAGCCCGGGGCCCGTCACAGTACGGCTTCTTCGAGCTGTCCACCGCGGCCGCGCCCTAAGCTGCAGGGGTGACTGCGTGGCGTTGGGCCGGGCGCGCCCTGGGGACGGCGGTGGCCCTCATCATGAGCGGCTGGCTGGTGGGTGGGCTGCTCGGCCTGTGGAGCCCCCTGGCGTCGATGGCGGTGAGCGCCATCGCCCTCCTGTTGGTCGGCGCGCCCTGGGCGGTCTCGCGCATCGGCGGCGCGGGCCTGGGCGCGGCGCTGCTCGGGTTGACCGCGGCCATCGGCGCCGGCATCGAGGCGCACCGCGCCTTCGTCGCCATCGGCGCGGAGGTGGTGGGGCTCCCGAGCCTCAGCGCCTTGAGCCACGAGTCCGGGGTGGTGGCGGTGCGGGTGCCCAGGCTGCATCACCGGTGGGCGCTCGGGGCCTCGCTCTCGCGGACGGTGCGCTTCGGGAAGAACACCCGCCACGTGGCCCAGACGGCGGTCCCGCTCGCCGAGGACGACGGGCGGGTCGTCGGCTTCTCGTGCGGCGCCGAAGGCAGCGTCGACGGCGCCTATGCGCTCTCGCTCGAGGCCTGGCTCGGGAGCGCGCCGGAGCTGTGCCCCGAGGTCATCGCGCGCTCGACGGGCCGCGTCGTCGAGGCGGGCCTCCCCATCGCGCCGGGCGCGTCGCAGCGGGTGGTGCGGGTCTTCGACTCCGAGGCCGGGCTGCGCGGCGCCCACCGGCTCGACCTGGCGCTGGCGATTCCCGGGGCGATGTTCGTGGTCTACGCGGCGCTGGTCGTCCTGCTGCGGAAGCACGGCGGCGGCGCCCCCCCTTCACCGCCTCGGCGATAGGCCAGCGCGCGCGCGTCCTCGCGGGTCTCGCCCCGCGCATCCGGGTGCCGCAGCCTCCGAACCACATCGCCCCGCGTCTCCGACGTGGCCGGCTCGCGGACGAGGACGCGCCGCTGCGTCCCGGGCGGCGTCCGCACCGCGCGCCCTTCTTGAGCCGAACGGCCAGGCCGCCGCTTCAGGGCGACCTCGCCTCCCGACGCCGTCGTCGCGTCGCCGACGAGAACGCGCCGGTGCGTCCTCGCCTGCGCCACCTTCAGCGCGTCAGCGGCAGCGTCAGCGTCGAGGCGCCCTCACCCACCCGCAGCGTCTGCGTCGCCACGTCGGCGCCCGTCTGCGTCGCCCACGGCCCCGCGCGGTTGGAGTGGGTGTGCAGCACGGGGAAGCTCGACGAGGTGACGTCTACCCGCAGCCTCGCGCCCTTGGGCAGCACCCACTCGATGGGCCAGAAGTCGACCTCGACGGTGGTGACGGTGCCCGGCGCGTAGGGCTGCGCCTCGGTGGCCTGCGCGGTGGGGAAGGCCAGCGTCGCGGCGTTCTCTCGAATGAGGAGCGCCTTGCCGTCCTGCTCGGCGATGAGGCGCGCCACGAAGGCGGTGTCGGGCGCGGTGGACGAGACGCTCAGCGAGAGGTGCGCCGCGCCGCCGAGCCGCGTCTCGGCCTCGAGCGGCGCGCCCCTGAACGTCAGCACGTCGGCGCGCGCGCAGCTGTCGCCCTGGTCGACCGGCCCTGGCGTCAGCCCCAGCCCGCGGAAGAAGGCGAAGGACAGCATCGAGGCGCCGCCGCGCGAGGGCACCGGGTCCTTCGGGTCGAAGAGGTAGCTCGTCTGAGAAGGACGCGTGGGCGCCGGCTCCAGCGTTCCGCCATCGCACGCGCCCGACGCCTCGGCCTGCCCGAGGTGGAGCGTCGTCGTCGCCGCGGCCTCGGGCCAGACGTCATGCGTGCGCCAGGCGTGGTCGCCGGGGCCCAGGGTGCGCACGGTGCCGGGCTTCAGCGTCGTCAGCGGCTTGCCTTTGAGGTGGTGGTCGAACCACTCCAGCATCCACGGCCAGGGGTCGAAGCGGCCCGTCTCGACCTCGTACGTCACGTCACCGCTCGTCATGTTGAGGTGGTTCCACGGGCCGATGATGAGGGCGCTGTCGGCGCGCGAGGAAAGGCGGCTGAAGAGGTCGAGCTGCGCGGTGAAGAACGGGTCGAAGAAGGCCGCGATGATGAGCATCGGCACCTTCGTCTTCTCGGGAATCTCGCGGAAGGTGCGCTGCTGCGCGCTCTGCCAGTAGGCCGCGCCCGGCGCCTCGGCGCCGAGCAGCTCGCGGTACCAGGGCAGGCGCTTCGTCATGAAGTGCTCGTCGGCCTCCATCGCCGGCCGGTAGCCCGCGGCCTTCAGGTAGTCGTCGCGCGCCGTCAGCCGCATGCCGTGCTCCGGCATCAGCGTCGCCCAGGCCGTCAGCAGGTCGTGTCGAAACAGGCCGCGCTCGTAGGACGAGAGGCGAAAGTCGACGCCGAAGACGCTCGGCACCAGCGTCTTCACCTGCGGCGGCAGCACGTCGGCCATGGCCAGCTGCACGCACGTCAGGTAGCTGGGCCCGCGCATCGCGATGTTGCCGTCGACGAAGGGCTGCGCCACCAGCCAGGTGAGGGTGTCGAGCCCGTCGTCGCGCTCGTTGACGATGGGCTGCCATTGGCCCTCGCTGTCCATCTGGCCCCGCACGTCCTGCAGCACGCAGGCGTAGCCGTAGCGCGTCAGCACCCGGCACTGAAACCGCTCGAGCGCGCGCAGCGGGATGTAGGGGTTGCGCACGAGGATGGTGGGCGCCCGCTCGAGGCCCAGCGGGCGAAACACCTCGGCGTGCAGCTTCACGCCGTCGCGCATCGGCACCATCACCTCGTCGCTGCCGCCGAACTCGTTGGTGAAGGGCGGCAGCTTCGCCTGCCGGCGAAAGAGCTCGTCTCGGAAGATGGCGACGCTGGCGCCGAGCAGCACCAGCACCCCGACGACCCCTGCCAGCCACTTGAGCGCCCGCCGCACCGGGTTGCCGTACTTCGTCGATGGCGCCCACGTCTACCGGTCTGGCTGGCGCAGGCTCCGACCCGACGGTAGGAGGACGCCGTGCATCTCGAGTACGTCATCGTCGCGCTCTTCGCCGTCGCCACCGCGGTGGCGCTCGTCGCCCGGCGCTTCCGGGTCCCCTACACGGTCGCCCTCGTGGTGGCGGGCCTGGTGCTGGGCACCGCCCACGCCCTCGAGCCGCCGCACCTCACGAAGGAGCTGCTCTACGCCGTCTTCCTCCCCGGCCTGCTCTTCGAGGCGGCCTTCGCGCTCGAGTTCAAGAAGTTCTGGGCCAACAAGGTGGCGGTGGCGTCGCTGGCGGTGCCGGGGCTCATCCTCGCGGTGGCGCTGATGACGCTCTTCCTGGTGCCGGTGGTCAATGGCCTGCACTTCGTCGACGAGTTCCCCGTCATCGAGGGCCTGGTGTTCGCGGCCGTCATCGCCGCGACCGACCCCATCGCGGTGGTGGGGCTCTTCAAGGCCCTCGGCGCGCCCAAGCGCCTGGCGGTGCTCGTCGAGGGCGAGAGCCTGCTCAACGATGGCACCGCCGTCGTCATCTTCACCATCATCGTCTCGGCGGCGACGGGCTCGGCGTTCTCGGTGCCGACCGCGGTGCTCGACTTCGTGCGGGTGGTGGGCATGGGGCTCTTGTTCGGCCTCACCATCGGCTACGCGGTCTCGCTGGTGATTCAGAAGGTCGACGACCCGATGATTGAAATCACCCTCACCACCATCGCCGCCTACGGCAGCTTCGTCTCGGCCGAGCACTTCCACTTCTCGGGCGTCATCGCGACGGTGTCGGCGGGCATGGTGTGCGGCAACTACGCGGTGCGCACCGGCATGAGCGCCACCACCCGCATCGCGGTGGCCACCTTCTGGGAGTACCTGGCCTTCGCGCTCAACTCGCTCGTGTTCCTCCTCATCGGCTTCGAGGTGCGCGTCGAGGCGCTGCTGGCGGCGTGGCAGCCGATCCTGGTGGGCTTCGTGGTGGTGACGGCCGCGCGCGCGCTGGTGGTGTTCTTCGTCGGCTTCCTGCTGCGGCGCACCCGCGAGGCCTTCCCCTTCAAGTGGGCGGCGGTGCTGACGTGGGGCGGCTTGCGCGGCGGGCTCTCGATGGTGCTGGTGCTCGGCTTGCCGGCGCTGCCGCACCGGGACCTCATCATCACCATGACGTTCGGCGTCGTCATCGTCTCGATTCTGCTGCAGGGCCTCACCATGGGGCCGCTGCTCAAGCGCCTGGGCCTGGTGGGCCAGCGTGACGGCTTCTTCGAGCTGGAGCGCCTGCGCGGCTCAGCCCGGGGCCTGAGCGCGGCGTTGGCAGAGCTCGACGAGGCCCAGGCCGAGGGCAGCGTGTCGGTCGCCACCCACGCCGCCGTCAGGGCCGAGTTCGAGGCCCGCCACGACAGCGTCAAGAAGAGCATCGACGCGCTCCACCTCGCAGAAGCCGACGCGGCCGCCGACGAGCGCCGGCGCGCGATGACGCGGGCGTTGACCGCTGAGAAGGACGCCCTGCTCTCGGCCCGAGCGGAAGGCACCTTGAGCCCCGAGGCCGCCGAAGAGCTGCTCACCGACGTCGACGCCCGGCTGGTGGACCTCGCCGTCGAGCACTGAGGCACGCGACGGAGGTCCCGGCGCGGCCCCTCGAGGCCGCGAAGGGCGCGTGACGAACGCGTCGAGAACGGCGCAGTCGCGGTAGAAGGGCCTGCCCTCTCATCGGGAGCCTGCAGTGGCCATCAACAAGCCCCCTCCACCGCGCTCACGCGGCGACGCGCTCGACCTGCTGGCCGAGGTGTGGGCGCTCAACCACTCGGTGGAGCGGGCCTCGACCCGCATCGAGGCGCGCATCGGCGTCACCGCGCAGCAGCGGCTCCTCATTCGGTTCGTCGGCCGTCACCCCGGCATCTCGGCGGGCGCGCTGGCCGAGCTGCTCTGCGTCGACGCCTCCACGGTGTCGACGTCGGTGAAGCGCCTCGAGAAGCGCAGGCTGCTGCGGCGCCGGCGCGACGACCACGACGGCCGCAAGACGGTCATCGAGCTGCTCGCGGCGGGCAAGGCGCTCGACCGCAAAGAGGCCGACACCATCGAAGGGGCGCTCGAGGCGCTGCTGAGCGAGACGCCCGCGGCCCGCGTCGAGGCGGTGCGCGAGTTCCTTCGCGACCTCGTGCGGAGGGTTGACCGCATCGGCCACTCGGGCGCTCGGCCATGACGCCCCGGCACCCGTACGTGACGGCGTTGCCGCGGCCGGCGCACGTCAGCCACCGTGGCGGAGCGAAGCTGGAGCCCGAGAACACCCTGGTGGCCTTCGCGCGGGCGGTGAACGAGTTCCGCACCGACGTGCTCGAGCTCGACGTGCACCTCACCCGCGACGGCGTGCTGGTGGTGCACCACGACGAGACGGTGGAGCGCTGCACCGACGGGACCGGCGCGCTCGCGCACTTCTCGCTGGCCGAGCTGCAGCGCCTCGACGCAGGCCATCGGTTCTCGCCCGACGGGCGCACCTTTCCCCGAAGGGGCCAGGGGGTGCGGGTGCCGACGCTGCGCGAGGTGCTGACGTCGTGGCCCCGGGTGCGGGTGAACCTCGAGGTGAAGCCCGACGTGCCGGGCATCGAGCAGGTGGTGGCGGCCGAGCTTCGCGCGCTCGGAGCCGTTGAGCGCGTCTGCCTGGGCAGCGAGCTCGACGCGGTGGCGGCGCGGCTGGTCGAGGCGTTGCCCGAGGCGTGCCACTTCTTCCCGCGCGAGGCGCTCACCGCCTTCGTGGTGGGCGCGCTGAGCGGCGAGGCGAGCGCTCCGGACCCACGCTTTCACGTGGCCGACATGCCCGCCGAGTTCCAGGGCGTGCCGCTCATCACGCCCGAGTTGATGCGGGCCGCGCGCGCCCACGGCATCGCGGTGTTGGTGTGGACCATCGACGACGAGGCGCAGATGCGCGCGCTGCTCGACGCGGGCGTCGATGGGGTGATGACCGACCGGCCTGATGTGCTCCGGAGCGTGCTGGACGCACGCTGAGGTCCTCGCAGAACGCTGAGGTCCTCGCAGAACGCTGAGGTCCTCGCAGAACGCCGAGGTCCTCGCAGAACGCCGAGGTCCTCGCAGAACGCTGAGGTCCTCGCAGAACGCCGAGGTCCTCGCAGAACGCTGAGGTCCTCGCAGAACGCTGAGGTCCTCGCAGAACGCTGAGGTCCTCGCGGAACGCCGAGGTCCTCGCAGAACGCCGAGGTCCTCGCGGAACGCCGAGGTCCTCGCGGAACGCCGAGGTCTTCGCGGGGCGCTGTCCATGCGCGAGCTTCGTCGCGAAGCCGGCGAGCCCACGACAGCCCCTCACCGCTTCCTCGTGCGCGACGCCCACGCCTGACGTATCTCCCGCCCACCCTCGCTCGGAGCCCGCTCATGTCCTTCAACGGAAAGACCGTCGTCGTCCTCGGCGCCACCGGCGTCGTCGGCTCAGGCCTCTGCCGCGCGTACCTCGACGCGGGCGCCTTCGTCGTCGCCGTCTCACGCAGCGCCGAGCGCCTGAACGAGCTGAAGAAGACGCTCTCGGTGCGGCCGACCGACGCCTTCGCCGTCGCGGTCGGAGACTTCAAGGACTCCACCTCGACCGGCCGCGCGCAGGTGGCCATCGACGCCGCCCTCGCCGGTCGCGCCATCGACCACGTCATCTCGTCGCAGGGCTTCGTGAAGTTCGGCCCGCCGCCGACCCAGTCCACCGCCGCCCAGCTGCAAGAGGCGCTCGACGACGGCCTCACCATCAACTTCCACGCGGCGAAGGCGCTGCTGCCGGGCATCAAGCAACGCCCGGCCACCTTCACCATGGTGAGCGGCGGGCTCGCCCACCAGCCGCCGCCCGACCCGGCGATGTGGATGGGCACGCTCAAGAACGCCGCCGTCAACGCCTTCACCCTGGGCCTGGCCGCCGAGACGGCGCGCGACGTGGTGCGCGTCAACACCGTCTGCATTCACTTCGGCGTCGCGCCCATCGGCGGCAAGCAGAACCAGTTCGGGCTGCCCGCCGAGCGCGACAGCCTCGCCCTGGCGCCTGCCTTCCTCGCCATCGCCCGCGGCAAGCAGAAGGGCCAGGTGTTGTGCCTGAACGGCTGGGCCGACGTCGACGCCCTCGCGAAGAGCTGACGCGCCGTCGGGCCAACGGGTCGCGAAGGCCGCCTCGCGCGGGTGCTACTTCAGCGCCAGCCACACCCCGAGGAAGCCCAGGCCCACCGCGACGAAGAAGATGCCGCCGAACAGCGCCAGCTTCTGCAGCCCCGTGGGCCCGGCGTACGCGGCGGTGTGGCCCTCGCCCGAGACGTACGGCTCTTCGTCTCCGGTGGCCTCAATCTCTTGAATGAGGCTCGCCTCGATGAGGGGCTCGTGCACGTCGCCGAAGGTGAGGCCGAAGCTCTTGCGCGACTCGAGCAGGTGCGGCTCGCTGGGGCTCTTGAGCAGCCGCGGGTCTCTCGCGGGCGTGGGCGTGCCGTCGTCGTTCACCGTCGGGTCGGGCCGGCCGGGGTCGGTGGTGTCTTCGTTCTGCCGGAGGATGTCGGCGGGCTCCATCACCGCGGTGTGCTCGAAGGCCAGCGCCGTGGGCGGCACCACCGAGAGCTGCCGGGTGCGCTCGCCGCCCGACATCGGCGTCAGCGTCTTGCCGTACACCACCTCTTGCAGCACGTAGTCTTCGCTCGCCTTCTCTTTGTGGAAGACGCGCGCGAGCATCTCGCCGAGGTCGCGCTCGGTGATGTTGGGCGCGTGCCTGAGGCGGGCCTTGCGGAGCGCCTCGCCGAACTCGGCGGCGTTGCTCCAGCGGTCGCCGGGCTCCTTCTTCAGCGCCTTGAGCACCAGCTCGTCGACGTCGGGCGGCACCGAGGCGTTGTTCTTGCTCGGCGCTTCCCACACCGGGTTGGCGGCGCGGCGCCACCGCTCGATGGGGTCGCCCTTCTGCGGGAGCGCGTGCCACGCCAGCAGCTCCCACAGCATCACCCCGCACGAGTAGACGTCGGCGCGGCCGTCGACGATGAGCTTCTTGGCCTGCTCCGGCGCCATGTAGGTGAGGTTGCCGATGACGACGCGGGGCGCGGTCTGCTCTTCCTTCAGCGTCGACTGCGCGGCGCCGAAGTCGATGATCTTCACCTCCCCGCGGTAGCTGATGCAGACGTTGGCCGGCGAGAGGTCGCGGTGCACCAGGTGGAGCGGGCTGCCCGACTCGTCGGTCGCGCGGTGGGCGTACTGCAGGCCCTCGCAGACCTTCTCGCCCAGCAGCAGAATGAGGCCCAGCGGCATCTCGACCTTGCGGTCACGCAGGCGCTTGGTGAAGCGGCTCACCGTCTTGCCCTGCACGTACTCCATCGACAGGAAGTACTCTCCGTCGACGTCGCCCATCGCGTACACGCGCGCGATGTTGTTGTGCTTGAGGCGCACCACCACCTTCGCCTCGTCGAGGAAGCGGCCCACGAAGGCGCGGTTGGCCACCAGGTTGGGGAGCACCTTCTTCACCACGCAGGCGCGAGGGTGTGCCCCGCCCTCGCGGGCCAGAAACACTTCACCCATTCCGCCCGCTCCGATTCGGCGGATCAGCTGGTAGCGCCCGAACGGCAGTGGCGCTTC
>JACSRE010000070.1 GCA_014879945.1 Myxococcus sp. | reverse complement strand
CATCTTCACCAAGATCGCCGACATCGGCTCCGACCTGATGAAGATCGTCTTCAAGATCAAGGAAGACGACGCGCGCAACCCCGGCGTGATCGCCGACTGCACGGGTGACAACGCCGGTGACTCGGTCGGCCCCTCGGCCGACGGCTTCGAGACCTACGGCGTGACGGGCGTGGCGCTCATCACCTTCATCCTCCTCGCGGCGCCGAGCCCCGCGGTGCAGGTGCAGCTGCTGGTGTGGATCTTCGCGATGCGCGTGATGATGGTCGTCACCAGCTTCGCCTCGTACCTGATCAACAACATGGTGCAGAAGGGCCGCTACCAGAACGCGCTCAAGATGAACTTCGAGCACCCGCTGACGGCGCTCGTCATCCTCACCTCGGCGCTGTCGGTCGCGGTCACCTTCGCGGCGTCGTACCTCCTCATCCCCAACCTCAACGGCGACGCCTCGATGTGGTGGAAGCTGTCGGCCATCATCACCTGCGGCACGGTCGCGGGCGCGCTGATCCCCGAGCTGGTCAAGGCCTTCACCTCGACCGAGTCGCGGCACGTGCGTGAGGTCGTCACGGCCTCGAAGGAAGGCGGCGCGTCGCTGAACGTCATCTCGGGGCTGGTCGCCGGCAACTTCTCGGCCTACTGGATGGGCGCGGTGCTGGTGGCGCTGATGGGCGCGGCGTACTGGGTGTCGCTGCAGGGCCTCGGGCAGCTGTTCGTGCAGGGCGTGATCGACCCCTCGCCGGTCTTCGCGTTCGGCCTGGTGGCCTTCGGCTTCCTGGGCATGGGCCCGGTGACCATCGCGGTGGACTCGTACGGTCCGGTGACGGACAACGCGCAGTCGGTGTACGAGCTGTCGCTGATCGAGACGATCCCCGGCATCAAGGAAGAGGTGAAGAAGGACTTCGGCTTCGAGCCCAACTTCGAGAAGGGCAAGGAGTTCCTCGAGGAGAACGACGGCGCGGGCAACACGTTCAAGGCCACCGCCAAGCCGGTGCTCATCGGCACCGCCGTCGTCGGCGCGACCACGATGATCTTCGCCATCATCTTCTCGATCACCAACGGCCTGAAGAGCGACCTGAGCTACCTCTCGATCCTCCACGCGCCGTTCCTGCTGGGCATGATCATGGGCGGGGCGATGATCTACTGGTTCACCGGCGCGTCGATGCAGGCGGTCGCGACGGGCGCCTACCGCGCGGTCGAGTTCATCAAGAAGAACATCAAGCTCGAGGGCGTCACCAAGGCGTCGGTCGCCGACAGCCGCAAGGTCGTCGAGATCTGCACCCAGTACGCGCAGAAGGGCATGTTCAACATCTTCCTCGCCATCTTCTTCGGCACCCTCGCCTTCGCCTGCTTCGAGACCTACTTCTTCATCGGGTACCTCATCTCGATGGCGCTCTTCGGCCTCTTCCAGGCCGTCTTCATGGCGAACGCCGGCGGCGCCTGGGACAACGCCAAGAAGCTCGTCGAGACCGAGCTGAAGGCCAAGGGCACCGACCTGCACGCGGCCACCATCGTCGGCGACACCGTCGGCGACCCGTTCAAGGACACCTCGTCGGTCGCGCTCAACCCGGTGATCAAGTTCACCACGCTGTTCGGGTTGCTGGCGGTCGAGCTCGCCATCGAGCTGCAGAAGAGCAACGTCGAGTCGGGCAAGAACATCACCACCGCGCTGGCGGCCATCTTCTTCGCCATCTCGGCCTTCTTCGTCTACCGCTCGTTCTACGGCATGCGCATCGAGGGCGGCATCAAGGGCGAGAGCGTCGAGGCGAACACGGGCGCGAAGGCCGCGGCCTGACCCGACCGCCGAGCGGTGCTTGAAGTCGCGGGCCTCACTCCGTCGCTGGAGTGAGGCCCGTCGTCTTTCTGGGGCTCAGCGGGTGGTGGCGAGGTCGGTCTCGCGGCTGGGCTTGCGGTCGGGCACGCCCGAGAGGTTGCCCTGGCTGGTGCTGGTGGTGGAGCCGGCGCCCGGCGGGCTGGTCGCCGCCCCGGGCTTCGCGGGCCGCCACACCTTGATGCGCTCGAGCCGCGGCCCGTCCTTCGAGTGCACCACGAAGGTGAAGCCGCCCGAGACGAAGCGCTCGCCCGCCTCGGGGATGACGCCGGCGAGGTGCGCGACGAAGCCGCCCAGGGTCTCGAAGGAGCCCTCGGGGAACTTGAAGTCGAAGGCCTTCGAGAACTCGGCCCGCTCGATGGTGGCCTCGACCAGCACGCTGCCGTCTGGCTGCTTCTCGAACGGGCTGTGCGCCTCTTCGAACTCGTCGCCGATGTCGCCGACGATCTCTCGCAGAATGTCCTCGAGCGTCACGATGCCCGAGAAGCCGCCGTACTCGTCCACCACCACCGCCATGTGAATGCGCTGCTTCTGCATGTCACGCAGCAGGTCGCCGATGGGCTTGACCCAGGGCACGTACACCGCGGGGCGCAGCAGGTCCTGGAGCAGGATGAGGTCGGGGTTCTGCATCAGCGGCACGATGTCGCGCACGTGCAGAATGCCGACGATGCTGTCGATGCTCTCACGGTAGATGGGGATGCGGGAGTGGCCCTGCTCGGCGATGCTCTGAAACAGCTCGCTCATGGGCGTCGACAGCTCGATGGCCACCACGTCGGTGCGCGACACCATGACGTCGCGGCACGTCTTGTCCGAGAGGCGGAAGATGGAGCGGATGAGCTGCGGCGCGCCGCGATCGACCTCTTCGTTCTGCGCCTGGCGGATGAGCTGCTTCTCGAGCTCCTCCAGCGGCGGGGGCGGCGGCACGAACGTCACCCGGGCGTTGAAGAGCCCCAGCACCACGTTCACCGGCACCACCAGCACCTTCACCAACGGCGTGACGATGCCGCTGACCAGCACCGCCAGCCACGAGAAGCCCAGGCCCCACGTCTCGGGGCTCTGAATGGCGAAGGAGCGGAACGACACGTCGACCAGCGTCGCCAGCATCGCCACCATCAGCGCCGAGGCCAGCGGGGTGGCCCAGGTGAGCCAGTCAGACGACGCGAGGGCCGGCGCGAAGGCCAGGTTCAGCATGCGGGGCGGCACCAGCACCCCGATGGCGGTGGCCATGAAGCCCAGCAGCACCATGCCCGAGCGTAGCGCCGCGGCCGTCGACTCGACCTCGTTCTTCAGCTTGAGGAGCCGGCTGCCCCGGCGCGGGTGCTCCTTCGCGAGCGCCTTCAGCCGCACCTCGGACAGCGACTGCAGCGCGGCCTCGACGGCGCCCAGCAGCCCCCGCGCCGTCAACAGGCCTCCCAGCACCAGCCACATGACCCAGGTCGACATCAGGTCGCCGAATGTACCCCAAGCGGGCGAAGCACCCCCACCGAGCGGCCGGCGAGCCGTGGAAGCCACTGAAATGAGGCGGGCGCATCGGCTAAGAAGCCCGCGTGCGCGCCCTCCTCCTCGTCTTCATCGTCGCCCTCGCCACGCCGGCGCGCGCGTGGCCGGTCGACTGGGTGCACGACGTCGAGGCGGGCAAGGAGCGCTTCGTGCGCCTGCCGCACGTCGACTGGTGGGAGGTGGAGGACCCGAAGGTGCTCCAGGTCGAGTGGCTGGCCGACTCCAACGAGCTCCTCCTCTCGGGCCTCAAGGCGGGCCGCACGGTGGTGCTGCTGGGCTCCGAGGGCAAGGTGGCGGCCTGGCGGGTGCGGGTGGGGCAGCCGCCCCTGCGCGACGAGAAGCTGGCGGCGGCGGCGCAGAAGGCCTGCCCCGACCTGAAGTGGACGCCGCTCGACGACGTGAAGCTCACCGTCACCGCGCACGCCGAGCCCTGCCGGCTGGCGCTGCACGCCCTCTTTCAGACCGACGCCGTCGAGGCGAGGGGCCTGGAGCTGACCGTCTCGGGCGAGGTGCTGCAGGCGCAGCTCAAGGCGCTCCAGCGGGCCTTCGAGGGCGTGGCGAAGGGCAAGGTGAAGGCCCGCTACGTCGGGGCCGGGCTGGTGTTGACCGGCAAGGTGACGCAGGCCGAGCACCGCAAGGTGCTGTGGGAGGTGCTGCGCCAGAGCCTCGGCCGCTTCGCCCTCGATGATCAGCTCGAGGTGGAGCCGGCCGCCGCGCCGGCCACGGACGCGGGCCCGCCGACGAAGCGCTGAGGCCCGGGGGCCGCCGCGCTCGCTGCGCGAATTCCAGAATCCTCCCATGCGTGGCCCGCATCCCCACCCTTGAACGCGCGACGCACGCTCGCGAGCGCGAAGCCAAGGAAGGAGCACCACCATGTTGACCAGACTCTTCCCGCAGAACGAACACCTCATCGAGCGCGTCGTGCGAGTCGTCGTTGGGCTCGCCGCGCTGAGCCTCGTCTTCGTCGGCCCGCAGTCGAGCTGGGGCCTGCTGGGCCTCATCCCCCTGGTGACAGGCGCCATCGGCAGCTGCCCCATCTACACGGTGTTCGGCCTCAACACGGCAGGCAAGGGCAAGGCCCACCCGGGGCCAGAGGGCGCCTGACGCGGCGCTGTCGCCGGGGCCGTCCAAGGGAGTAGAGGAGGCGTCATGGGTGACGACGGGGCGCTCGTGCAACAGGCGGTGGCCGGCGACCGCGGCGCGTACGACGCGCTGGTGGCCCGCTGGAGAGGCCCCCTGTACCGCTTCGCCCGTCGGCTGCTGCACGACGACGCCGCGGCCGAAGACGTGCTGCAAGACACCTTCCTCACGGTGCACCGGCGCCTGGCCGACTGGCGCGCCGAGGGCAGCTTCAAGAGCTGGCTGTTCTCCATCGCGCGCAACCAGGTGTTGATGCTCCGGCGCCGGCGCGTCGGCGAGCCGGCCACGCACGAGCCGCTCGAGTCGCTGGCCGAGCTGGGCGCCGCGGCAGGCTGGGGCCAGGTGATGAGCCCGCACGCGCTCACCGAGCGACTCGAGCAGCACACCCAGCTCGAGCAGGCCCTCGCGAGCCTCGACGACGAGGCGCGTGAGGTGCTGCTGCTGCGCGACGTCGAGGGCCTCTCGGGCGAAGACACGGCCCAGGCCCTGGGCTTGACCCTGCCGGCGATGAAGAGTCGACTTCACCGGGCCCGCCTGCGGCTCGTCGCGGCCGTGAAGAGAGGAGCCCTGCCATGAGCACCGAGAAGAGCGTGGGCGGACTGAAGTGCTCCGAGGTGCTGGAGCGGCTGTCGGACTACCTCGACGCCGAGCTGGCCGCGGAGGAGCGCGTGAAGGTCGAGGCGCACCTCGCCGGCTGCGACGCGTGCACCCGCTTCGGCGGAGAGTTCGGCGCCGTGGTGACCGCCCTGCGCGCTCGGCTGGGCAGAAACGACGACGCGCCGCCGGGGCCGTGAGGCACCTCGACGACGCGTGGCCCGAGCGCAGCGCGCCCGACGAGGCTCAGCCGCGCTGAATGCGCACGTAGAGCCGGCGCAGGTCTTCGTTGATCTTCACGAAGTCGGTCTTGCCCCGCTCGTCTTCGAGCTGCTTCTTGAGGTCGGGCAGAATCGCCTGCGCCGCCTTCATGGCCTCGGCGTTGTCGTTCACCAGCCAGTCGGTCGCCTGGATGATCGAGAGGCGCGCGTCGAGGTTCTGCTCCTTGAGGCGCTTGAACAGCTCGGGCGCCATGGCGGCGTTGTTGCCGCGCCCCACCTCGGCCGCCGCGCGCTCGCGCACCATGTCGTTCTTGTCGTCGAGCTTCCTGGCCCAGCAGGCCGCGTCGCCCTTGCACTCGCCGGCGGCGATGAGGCGCTCCTTGTGCGACTTCACGCGCTCGACGTGGCGCTTGACCGCCTCGGCGACGCCCGCCTTGCAGTCGGGGTGCGACTCCTCTTCGCCCTTGCAGCCCTCTTCGGTCTTCTTCGCCTCGTCGGCGGTGGCCTTGTCGAAGGCCGGAATGTCCTTCTCGGTGCCCATCAGGGTGATGCCGCGCATGATCTCGTCACGCGCGTCCCAGTACGGGGCCTTGCCGAGGAAGGTGATGAGCGCAGGCACACCCTCGGGCGCGCCGATGCGCACCAGCGCGAACACGCACTCACGCACCACGCCGGCGTCGGTCTTCTCGTCGGTCACCAGCGCCGACAGCGGCTTCACCGCGTTCTTCGCGCGCATGCGGCCGAGCGCGTCGGCGGCGCGGCCCTGGAGGATGGCGCGGATGTCGTCAAACTCGGTCTTGGGGCTGAGCATGCCCAGCAGCGCCTTCTCGGCGCGCATGTCGTGCAGGTCGCCCAGCACCTGGGCCGACTTGGCCTGGAGCGCCACCTCTTTGATGTTGTTCTTGGCGGCCCACTCGTAGATCTCCTTGTCGCTGCCATCGAGCACGGGCAGCAGCGCGTCGGCGGCCGGCTTGCCCAGCTGGTACAGCGCGAACGACGACTCGAGGTAGAAGCTGACGCCCTTGCGCTCCTTGAACATCGCCTTCACCAGCGTGGGGATGGCGCGCTTGTCGCCGATGTTGCCCAGGGCGATGATCGCCTTCTTGGTGACGAAGGTCTCTTGCGAGTCATCCGAGGCGATGGCGTTGAGCGCCTCGAAGCCGTCGGGCGACTTGAGCTCGCCCAGCGCGTCGATGCTGGCCAGCACGGTGTAGTTGTCCTTCACCGTCAACAGCTTCACCAGGGTGGCCGTGGCCTTCGGGCTGCCGATGTTGCCGAGCGCGGTGGCGATCTCCTTGTCGAGGCCCTTCTCGTCGGTGTCGGCGGGGCTCCACACCACGGCGTTGGTGAGGGGCTCGATGCTCGACTCGCTCCTGGCCTCGCCGAGCACGCGCGCGATGTCGCGCTTCACCTCGGCCGACTTCTCGGCCGCCAGGCGCTCGTGGAGCATCGGCAACATCGCCGGGCTCATGTGCTTCGAGCGCAGGTCTTCGATGGCCTTGAGCTTCTCTTTCTTGCCCTTAGCGCCCTCGATGCGCTTGGCCCAGTGTTCAGGGGTCGAAGGGTCCGACTTGCACCCTGCGAAAACCAGCATCAGCCCTACGCCAGCGACGGCCAGCAACGAACGCATGCGAACCCCCAAACGGGAAGAGAAGAGACGCCGGCACGGAGCCGACGGACACGCGCCTGCCTCGTAGACGTGGAGCATCGCTGGGTCAACGCAGACCTGCCGCGCCGGGCTCGATTGACGACGTGCGTCGGGTCAACTTCGGGCGGTGGTATGGCGGCCGAATGCCACGCATCGTGTTCATGGGCACGCCGCCGTTCGCCGTGAAGTCACTCGAGGCCTGCCTGTCGTTGGGCGAGGTCGTCGCCGTCGTCACCCAGCCCGACAAGCCCCGGGGCCGGGGCCAGGAGGTGTCGTTCTCGGCGGTGAAGACGTTCGCGCTGGCGAAGGGCCTGACGGTGCTGCAGCCGGTGAAGCTGCGCGGCACCGACTTCGCCGCGACGCTGAAGGCGCTCGCACCTGACGTCGCGGTGGTGACGGCCTACGGCAAGATCCTGCCCCCAGACGTGCTCGCCGCGCCCACGCACGGCTGCGTCAACGTGCACGCCTCGCTGCTGCCGCGGTTTCGCGGCGCGGCGCCCATTCAGTGGGCCATCGCCGAAGGTGACGAGAAGACCGGCGTCTGCCTGATGCGCATGGACGAGGGCATGGACACGGGGCCCATCATCGATCGCGCCGAGCTCGCCATCGACCCCACCGACACCTCGGCGACGCTGCACGACGCGCTGGCGGTGCTCGGCGGTGAGGTCTTGTCACGCGCCCTGCCCCGCTACCTCTCGGGCGAGCTGAAGCCGGTGCCGCAGCCCACCGAGGGCGTGGTGATGGCGCCGATGATCAAGAAGGAAGACGGAGCCCTCGACTTCACCCGGCCCGCCGTCGAGCTCGAGCGGCGCCTGCGCGCGTTCACCCCCTGGCCGGGCGCCTTCACCACCCTCGACGGCGCGCGCTTCAAGGTGCACGCGGCGCGGGTCGAGCGGGGGCGCGGCCCTCCGGGAACCCTGCTGGCGGCCACGCCGGCGGGCCTCGAGGTCGCCTGTGGTGAGGGCTCGCTCCTGCTCACCTCGGTGCAGCTCGAGGGCAAGCGGGTGATGACGGCGCAGGAGTTCCAGGCAGGCAAGCAGCTCACCCCGGGCACCCGCCCCTTCGCGGCCTCATAGCGACGCAAGGTCCTGTCGCCGGTTGGGGCGGTGCCCTATCTTCCCCCAATGGGGCCTTCGCTCGAGCTCGGGTCGGTGGCGGCACGCATCATCGAGAACACGAGGCTGGGCGTCTGGGTCATCGACGCCGACAGCCGCACCACCTTCGCCAACGCCGCCATGGCGACGCTCCTGGGCGCCACCCGCGAGGAGCTGATCGGCAGCCTGCTCTACGACTGGATGGACGACGAGGGTCGCCGCGTGGCCGCCGAGAACGTGGAGCGCCGCAAGCAAGGCATCGGCGAGAGCCACGAGTTCGTGTTTCGCCGGAAGAACGGCGCCGCGCTGTGGACCTCGCTGACGACCGACCCCTTCGTCGACGACGCTGGCCAGTACGCGGGCGCCGTCGCCTTCGTCACCGACATCACCGAGCAGCGGACCAAGGACACCGAGCGGGAGCGGCTGTGGCAGATGCTCGAAGAGAGCCGCAACGAGGTCTACCTGTTCCGCGAGGGCGACCTGGGCTTCGAGTACGCCAACCGCGGCGCGTTGATGAACCTGGGCTACACGCTCGAGGAGCTGCGCGCGATGACGCCGGTCGACCTCAAGCCCCTGTTCACCCGCGAGAGCTTCCTGGCGCTGGTCGCGCCCCTGGCCTCTGGCGACGAGCGCCGGCTGGTGTTCGAGACCGTTCACCGCCGCCGCGACGGCACCACCTACCCCGTCGAGGTACGGCTGCACCGGGCGACCGGCACCCACTTCTTCGCCATCATCAACGACATCACCGAGCGCCAGCGGGCGCGCCAGCTGCTCGAGGCGAGCGAGGCGCGGTTCCGCGCGCTCATCGAGAACAGCCTCGACCTCATCATCCTCGGTGACGCCGAGGGCCGCTTCACCTTCGCCTCGCCGTCGGTGACGACGGTGCTGGGGTACACGCCCGCCGAGTTCATCGCGAAGCCCGCCCTCGAGCACATTCACCCCGACGATCACCAGGCGGCCCTGGCGGAGCTCGCACGCACGCTCGCGACCTCGACGGCCCGGCCAGCCGAGTTCAGGCTTCGCCACCGCGACGGCTCGTGGCGCGTGGTGTCGGCGCTGGGGCGCAACCTGCTCAACGACCCCTCCGTTGGCGCCATCGTGTTGAACGCCCGCGACGTGACGGCCGAGCGCGCGCTCGAAGAGCAGCTGGGCCAGTCGCGGCGCCTCGAGAGCATCGGCAAGCTCGCCGGCGGGGTGGCGCACGACTTCAACAACATCCTCACCACCATCGTCACCTGCACCGACTTCCTCGAGTCGGCCGGGCTGCCCGCGCAGGCCCTGGCCGACGTGCGGGAGATCAAAGAAGCAGGCGAGCGCGCGGCCGAGCTGACGAGCCAGCTGCTGGCCTTCGCGCGGCGCCGCTTCATTCGGCCGCAATCGGTGGACGTCGGCGCGCTCGTCAAGGAGCGCCAGCGCTTCTTCGAGCGGGTGCTGGGCGAGCACGTCGAGCTGCGCGCGCACCTCCCGACCGGGCTGTGGCCGGCGCTCGCCGACCCGACGCAGGTGGAGCAGGTGCTCCTGAACCTGGCCGTCAACGCGCGCGACGCGATGCCCCGCGGCGGCAAGCTCACCATCGAGACGGCCAACGTGACGCTCGACGAGAGCTACGCGGCGACGCACCCCGAGGTCAGCCCGGGGCAGTACGTGCAGCTGGCGGTGAGCGACACCGGTGAAGGCATTCCCGCCGAGGTGCTGCCGCACATCTTCGAGCCGTTCTTCACCACCAAGGGCGTGGGCGAGGGCACCGGGCTCGGGCTGGCGACGGTGTACGGCATCGTCAAGCAGTCAGGCGGCCACATCTGGGTGTACAGCGAGCCCGGGCACGGCACGACCTTCAAGGTGTACCTGCCGCGCGCCGAGAGCGCCCCCACCGCCGTGGCCCAACCGGAGCCGAGCCCCATCGCGCGAGGCAGCGAGCGGCTGCTGGTGGTGGAGGACGAAGACGCGGTGCGGCGCGTGCTGGTGCGCAGCCTCGAGGGCGCGGGCTACACCGTGCAGGCGATGGGCAGCCCGGTCGAGGCGCTGGCGTGGGCGCGCGCGGCGAAGGGGGCCTTCGAGCTCCTGCTGACCGACGTGGTGATGCCAGGCATGAGCGGCAAGGAGCTGGCCTCGACGCTGTCGACCGAGTTCCCCCACCTCAAGGTGCTCTTCATGTCGGGCTACACCCAGAACGCCATCGTGCACCGCGGCGCCCTCGATCAAGGCGTGGAGCTGCTGGCCAAGCCCTTCTCACCCGGAGCGCTGCGCGATCGGGTGCGCGAGCTGCTCGACCGGCGGGGACCGAAGGAATAGGAGCCGCGCATGGCTCGCCGCGTGCTCGTCCTCCACGGACCCAACCTGAACCTCGAGGTCGTGCTCGGCCGAACGCTGGCCTCACTCGACGACGAGCTGGTGGAGCGCGGCGCGGCGCTGGGCCTCGAGGTCGAGACGGCTCAGGCCAGCGGTGAGGCGGCGCTGCTCGACGCGCTCCACGCGAAGCGCGCGGGCCTGAGCGCGGTCATCGTCAGCCCGTCGTCGCTCGCGCCGGTCGCCTACGCCCTGGCCGACGCCCTCGAGGCGCTCGAGCTGCCGTCCATCGAGGTTCAGCTGAAGCACGACGCGAAGTCGCGGGGTCGCAGCGCGCTCAAGCGCGTGGTGGCCAAGCAGTTTCACGGCCACGGCGTCGAGGGGTACTTCAAGGCGCTCGCCGCGCTGGCGAAGGGCGACGAGGCTGCCGCACGAGAGGCCGACGACGAGGCGCCCGGCGAGGCCCCGTCGACCGAGGCGGTCGCGCCACCGAGACCGCGCGGCCAGGGCAAGACGATTGGCCGGGTGAAGCCGCCGCCCCCGGGGGCCACGCCGAACGAGCGCTCCGGCAAGTCCATCGGCCGTCGCGCCCCGACGCCCACCGGGGCGCCCGGCCAGGCGCCGGCGAAGTCCGTCACCCCGTCGGGCGCCATCACGCGCGCGCTGGTGCGTGAGCAGCTGAGCGCGCGGCTGGGCAAGAAGGTGGCGCCCGAGGCCTTCGCGCAGTGGGCGCGCACGCAGTGGCTGGCGCTCCAGCGCGGCGCGGCGGTGGAAGACGGGCAGAAGGAGAAGCTCGAGGACCTGCTGCTGCTGTTGTCCACCAGCGCGAAGTCGAGCGACCACGTCATCCTCTCGTACGCGGCGAAGCTCGAGTCATGACGCCGCCGAAGCAGAAGCCGCCGCCGCGGCCGCTCACCGCCCGCGCGCTCGCCATTCAGGTGATGGCGCGGGTGGCGGCCACCGACGCGTACCTGAACGTGGTGCTCGACTCGGTGCTCGACGAGTTCCAGCCGAAGGACCCGCGCGACGCGGGCCTCGTCACCGAGCTCTGCTACGGCGCGACCCGCCGGCTGATGGCGCTCGACTACGCGCTCACCACGGTGGCCGACCGCAAGCTCGAGTCCATCGAGGACAAGGTGCTCGCGGCGCTGCGGCTGGGCGCCTACCAGCTCTTCTTCATGCGGGTGCCGAAGCACGCCGCGGTGGGCGAGACCGTCGACGCGCTGAAGGCCGTGGGGCTGGCCCGGGCGACGGGGTTCACCAACGCCATCCTCCGCAAGCTGTCGGCGCTCGACGCACCGCCGGTGCCCGACGGCGACGAGGCCAGCCGCCTGGCGGTGCGAGAGTCTCACCCCGAGTGGCTGGTGCGGCGGTGGCAGCGCCAGTTCGGGCCGGAGCGCGCCGAGGCGATGCTGAAGGCCGACAACGAGCCGCCGCACGTCGTCATTCGCGCCAACACCTCGAAGCAGCCGCGCGACGTGCTGCTGGCGCAGCTGCTCGAGGTCGGCGTGAAGGCGAGCGCGACGAAGACCTCACCCGTCGGCATCGTGCTCGAGAACCCCGGCCGCGTGGAGGACCTCTTCGGCTACGACGAGGGCCTCTGGCAGGTGCAAGACGAGGCGGCGCAGTTGGTGGGCGTCTACGCGCAGGTGCCGGCGACGGCGAAGGTGCTCGACGCGTGCGCGGCGCCGGGCGGCAAGTCGTGCCACCTGGCCGAGACCAACGAGGTGCTGGCCATCGACGTGCACCAGAACAAGCTGCCCAAGATTCAGAGCGAGGCCAGGCGCCTGGGCCTGACGGACCGGCTGCGCACGAAGGCCCAGGACGCGGCGAAGCTGCCCGAGGACTTCGGTGAGTTCGACGTGGTGATGGTGGACGCGCCGTGTTCGGGCCTGGGCACGCTGCGGCGCCACCCCGAGCTGCGCTACCGCCGCGCCGAGAAGGACTTCGCGGGCCTGGCGACGTTGCAGCGCGAGATCCTCGAGGCGTGTCAGCGGCACGTCGCGCCGGGTGGCCTGCTCGTCTACGCGGTGTGCACGACCGACCCGACCGAGGGCGCCGACCAGGTCGAGCTCTTCCTCCGCAGCCACCCCGACTTCACCGCCGAGCCGCCGCGGGCGCAGGGGTTGCCGCTGGTGCAGGGGTACCTGCGCACCCTGCCCGGGCCCGAGGGGTACGACGGGTTCTTCGCGGCGCGGCTGCGGCGCATGTACTGAGGCGACCTCGCCAGGCGCCGGCCTCGCTCGCGGAGCCAGGGCCGTGGTACCCGTCAGCGCACCGTGCGCCTCGCAATCCTCTGCAGCGTACGCTCTCTCTCGGCTCCGGCGCTGGCGCTCTGCCGCTTTCCCGACTGCAGCTGTCCGCCCTCCGAGTTCACCGCGCTCGCGGTCTATCGCGGCGACGGGCAGGCCTCGCTCTTCGAGACGCGTTGGGCAGACGGCGGCGTCGCGGTGCTCGACGCAGGCGAGCCGCTCGAGGTCTCGTTCGGCCCGGGCCTGCAGCGCGGTGAGCCCACGCTCGGAGCGCACCTGCTGGTGGGCGGCGCGCTCAGGGTGTTCACCCGCCGCTGAGTTCGCTCAGGGCTGGTCGAGCGCCGCGCGCAGCCGGGCCTGGGTCCCCGCGGCGAGCGAGCGCGCCTGGGCCTCTCGGGCGCCTCGGCGCAGCGCCTCGCAGTCGCTGCTGCGGTTGGCGCAGGCGACGCGGGTGAGCAGCGCGAACGGCTCCCAGTACTGATTGGGAGCGCTGGCCCGCAGGGGCTCGAGCACCTCGAGCGCGCTCCGCAGCGCGGCCTCAGCGTCGGCGGCGCGCCCCAGCTCGAACAGCGTCATCGCCCGAAGCGCCTCGGCGAAGGCGATGGTCGTCAAGCCCTTCGGCTGCAGCGCGCGATGCATGGCCAGGGCCTCGTCGTGGTGGGCGAGGGCGGCGTCGGGTTGCCCCACCGCGCTCTCGGTGAGGGCCAGGTTGGTGAGCGCGCGCGCGAGCATCACGTGCTGGGCCTTCGGGTACAGGCGCCGCAACGCCGCCACGGCCTCGAGCTGTCCAGGGAGCGCCTCGGCGGCGTGCCCGGCCTCGCGCTGGGAGTCAGCGACGTAGCCCTGGGTGAGCGCCGCGTTGATGTCGCTCTTGACCGTGCGGTACGCCTTCGCGGCGACGTCGAACTGCGCGGCGGCCTCGTCGAAGCGCCCCACCCCGAACAGCAGGCTCGCGCGGTCGGAGAACCCGAGGATGGTGTTCTGGTTGGTGTCGCCGAACAGCCGGCGCGCGTGCACCAGGTACTCGTCCACCAGCGCCTCGGCGCGCGCGTAGTTGCCCGCGCGCTTGAGCAGCCGAGACAGGCGCAGCATCGCGCGCAGCGAGGTCTCGGTCGGCTGGGTGTAGATGCGCTGGTTCGCGGCGTAGACGGCCTCGGCCAGGGCGAGGCCACCTTCGACGTCGCCCGCGTCGGCCTGGGTGAAGGCGAGCACGCCCGCCACGTTCAGGGTCGACGCGTGCTCCTCGCCGAGCCGCTTCTTCCTCGCCGCCCACGCGCGGCGCAGCGGGGCGAGGGCCAGCTCGGGGCGGCGATCGCGGCTGGCGATGGCGCCCTGCTCGAGCCACACCGCCTCACAGACGGCGTCGGTCGCCAGCGCGCCTTCACACAGCGCGGCGGCTTCACCGATGACGCGCGCCTGGTCGGCCAGCTTGTCCTGGTCTCCAAAGAGGGTGGACCGCTTCTGCAGCCCGTCCACCAGCAGCGCGCTCGACGTCGCTGGCTGACTCTGACCTGGTGAACGGGTTCGCGCTCGACGCCAACCGCATCTGGGTCGTGGGCCGCTACGGCTTCGTCGGCACCACCGGCAGCGCGCAGAACTGACCCGCAGCCACGAGAGGACCTGCCATGAGCCCCCCCGCGATCGCCGCCCGGCCCGTCGTCCGCCCCACCACGTCGTCGCTGGGCACCCTCAACCGCCAGCTCGAAGCGGCCACCACCACCGTCGAGACCCTGAAGCAGCGGGTGCAGACGGCGGTGGCGGCGCGCGACGCAGCCCCGGCGGCCCAGCGGCCGGCGCTCGAGAAGAAGCTCTCGGCGCTCCGGAAGCAGCTCGACGAGGCGCACGACAAGGCCTCCACGCTCTCAGCGGCGCTCGACAGGTCGGTGGGCACGATTCAGGGCCCGAAGCTCAAGAACAAGACGGCCAACCTCGATGGCGCGCTCGCCGTCGCCACGATGGAGCGCGACACCAGGGCCCTGCAACGCCAGGCCACCGCTGATCAGCTCGCCGGGCTCGAGGCGAAGGTGAAGGCCGCGAAGCCTGCCTCGCCGAAGCTCCTGGCTCAGCGGGATGGCGCTCGCGCGCGGCTGGCGAAGCAGACCACCGAGCTCAGAGATCTCGACGCTGGCGTGCGCCTGCTGCGCACCCGGTTGACGGGGCGTCAGGAGAGCCGCTTCGAGTCCACCCGCTGGAGGTCGGGGGACAAGGTGCTCGAGCGGCAGACGAACCTGCAGGACGCGGCCAGCCTCTCGCGTGAGAAGCAGGTCGCGCTCCTGGGCGCTCCGGCCCCGTACACGCCAGCGCAGGCGGCGGACTTCGATCTCGCCTCGATTCGTTCAGCGCTTCGCGCGGGCAGCACGATGGGCGCCTCGGCGCTCGCCGACCAGCTCGAGGGCGCCGACGAGCAGCAACAGCTGCTGCTGCTCTCAAAGGCCGGGCCCGAGCTGACAGGCATGATCGCCGACGCCAACGCCGACCCCGGGGCGGCGCGCGAGCTGGCCAACGCCGTCGGTCACACCACGGGCGCGGCGCGAGACCAGCTCCTCACCCTGTTGGCGAAAGGAACGAAGGATGCCAACAGCGCCCTCGCTGGCGCCTTCAGCGCGCCGTTGCACCGAGGCGAAGGCGCGAAGGACCTGGCTGGCTACTCGGCGGCGCTGGTGGGCGCGGGGAAGCCCGACGCCGCGGCGGCGCTGACGGGCCAGGCGGTCGCGGCCATGTCGAGCGTTCGCACCCGCTTCGAGGCCGCGAAGAAGAAGTACGACACGCTCAACGCAGAGGTCGCGCGCATCACCCTCGGGTTCGGCCAGGCCGTGCCTCAGGAGAAGCTGCAGAAGTACTACGACGACTTCAAGGCGAAGCACGCCGACGCGTATCGGGAGTACGAGGACGCCGCAGCGCCCTACCTCGGCGTGATGGAGGCGGCGGCGGCGGGCACGCTCGACAAGGCCGCCCTGGCGGCGCCTGGAGCCCCCGGCCTCCGCGCCAGGGGCGAGCTGGGCCTGGTGATGGGCCACAGCGACGCGCTGCTCGAGACGAAGAGCGGAAAGGCCGCGCTGTACCGAGCCTTCGAGCTGCAGAAGAAGGGCGCGCCCAACTTCCTCACCGAGCTGAGGGATGGCGCGGAGAAGGCGCAGCGGCTGGTCGCGAAGCCCGAGAAGTTCGTCAACGCCATCGCCAGGGGAATGATCAGCTACACCTCGTTCACCAGGGGAGCCTCGGCCCTGCCGAACCTGGTGGAGAAGAACGCGGCGCTGCTGGGAATTCCCAAAGACAAGGTCGCCGACTTCATCGGCAGCCTCAACGAGATCGGCAACTCGAACCTCTCACCCACGCAGCGTCTGGCGGCTGAGAAGGCCGCGGTCGGCAAGCTGAGCGGTGGCGAGTACCAGACGACCAAGGCCCTCGGGCTGTTGCTCACGGCGCCCGGGTTGATCGAAGGCTGGGCCAACTTCGGCGACAAGGCGACCATCGATCAGATGAAGCAGATCATCGAGTCCGGCAAGTTCGGCGGCGAGCTGGTGTCGTTCATGTCGAAGGACGCCGCGGTGTTCGGCAAGCTCGCCAGCGCCGCCGGCCCGCTGCTCGGAGCGCTCGACCTCGCGAAGGGCTTTCAAGAGATGTACGCCGGCAACACCTTCAACGGCGCGATGAGCATCTACGCGGGGCTCGGCGCGGTGATGATGGCGGTGCCGGGCGGCCAGGCGTTCGGCGCCGCGCTGATGATCGGCTCGACGGTGGCGAAGTACGCCTTCGGCAAGGACCCCGCGAAGGACGCCGAGCGCGCCGCCGAGCACGAGACCGAGCGCTTCCTGCGCGACTACGCCGGGCTGAAGCCTGCCACCGCCGACGCGCTGTCCGACGTGCTCCAGAAAGACCTGCGCCCCGTCGGCTCGGTGATTCCCCAGCTCGCGGCGGCGCTGAAGAAGACGCCCGCCGAGCTGCTCAGCCACCTCGACACGCTCGACCGCGGTCAGCTCGAGCGCATCGTGCAGCGGGTGAAGGACATGCCGGTCGATGACACGTGGACGTACGCCGAGAAGAAGCTCGATGGGTCAGACAAGGCGGGGCGACGCGACAGCGTGCTCGAGCTGTACGTCGGCCCCAAGAGCATCGAGTCGCTGGTCGAATACCTGAAGGACCAGCAGTTGGTCCCGAAGCACTGGTGACTCCAGCGGCCCATCAGCCGCGCGCGTGGCGGCAGGCAGCCTCAGCGCTCGCCCCAATGGCGGAGCGAGACCACGCCCGCCAGCCCCACCGACGCCGTCATCGCGAAGGCGCCGATCAGCACGAAGATGGGTGAGAGCCCCAGGTACACCTCTCCCAGGATGCCCGCGGGCATCAGCAGGCCGGCCAGCCCCAACGCGGCGATCGCGGTGCGGGCGCGATCGGACGCCGAGGTGAGGCGCACCAGCACGAACGCCAGCGCCAGGTTGAGCAGCGCGAAGAGGTTGCCGTGCACGTGCGCGAGCCGGGCCTCGAAGTGCTTGCCGACGGAATAGCTCGCGACCCAGGCCTCTTTGTCGGGCGCGAAGTCGCGCAGGTAGATCAGCAGGAACCCGTACACCATGTAGCCGGCCATCATGATCAGCGCGACGCCAGCGTTGAAGCGACCTGTCTTCATTTGACCTGCTCCTTTGGTTGTACCGCCGGTGGAAGACGCGAGGCGTCGAGCGAGGGCCAGATGCGGCGCAGCGTGCCACCCTTGCGGAGCTGCTGCACCAGCGCGCCGATCACGTGCGCGCCCACCAGCACCAAGAGGCCCGCCACGAGCCCCTCGTGCACCTGGCGCGAGCGCAGGCCGTCGAACACCGGCGAGGGCTCCGCGCCCTCGAGGTACCCGTGCCAGTTGCTGCGGTACGCCGTGGCGACGCCCGTGGCAGCCATGCCGAACAGCCCGACGTAGAGGAGGCCCTGAATGAAGGAAGCGCCCCGGCGGTGCAGCGGCGCGAGCGGAAGCGGGGCCGGGCTCGGCCCGCGCAGCCTCACCACGAGGCGCACCAGCGTGAGCAGCCCCAGGGCGACCCCGGTGAGGGAGTGCGCGCGCCCCAGCCCCCGGCGCAGCGCGGTGTCGGCTGGGAGGTCAACCATCACGAAGCCGACCACCACCAGCCCGACCAGGAGCGCCGCCGACAGCCAGTGCAGCGCGATGAGCGGCGTCGACCAGCGCTCCTTCATGGCGCGCCTCCTTCGGGAGCGACGCCCGCAGGCAGCCCCGCCCGCGGCGCGTCGAGGCTGTCGACCGCCAGGCGCTCCGGCTCGGGGACCGGCGAGGGCTCGTCGGGGTCGCGCGTCGGCTCCCAGCGAATCCACTTCAGCTCCTCCACCATCACCACGTAGAGCAGCGGCACCACGCCCTTGGTGACCAGCGTCGCCAGCAACAGCCCGCCGATCTGCACGAAGACGAGCTGCTGCCACTTCGGCCCGCCCTCGAGCGCCAGCGGCACCAGGCCGCCCACGGTCGCGAGCACCGTCACCAGCACCGGGCGCAGCCGCACCAGGCCCGCGTCCACCACCGCGCGGTGCAGCGGCACGCCGTGCTCGCGGGACTCCTCGATGAAGTCGAAGAGCACGATGATGTGGCTGACGATCACCCCCACCAGGCTGGCCACGCCGAGGAAGGCCATGAAGCCGAAGCGCGTGTTGGTCACCACCAGGCCCAGCACCGCGCCCACCAGCCCGAAGGGAATCGCCGCGAAGACGATCAGCGGCTTGAAGACGCTCTCGAACTGCCACACCAGCACCAGGAAGATGAGCAGCACCGAGACCACCAGCGCGATGCGCACGTGGCCGAAGGCGCGCGCCTGCTGCTCGAACTCACCGCCGTAGCTGAGCCGGTACCCCGGAGGCAGCTCGAGCCCCGCCAACTGCCTGCGCGCGTCGTTGAACAACACCGAGGGCAGCTCGCCGGGCCGGGGGAGCGCCCCGACGGTGATGGTGCGCTCCTGCCGGTAGCGGACGATCTTCTGCGGCTGGTGGTCGAGCTCCACCGTCCCCACCTGCTCCAGGGGCACGGCGCGGTTGGTGCGCGTGCTCCACACCGCCAGGGACTCGAGGCTCGTCGCGCTGGTGCGCTCGCTCGGCCGCAGGCGCAGGTTCACGTCGATGAGGCGGTCGTCGTCGCGCAGCTGCGTCACCGTCTGGCCCGAGAGCGCCAGCATCGACGCCGAGGCCACGTCTTCCCGCGTGACGCCCACCCGGTTCGCGCGCACGTCGTCGACCGTCACCCGCAGGCTCGGCGCCTCGGCGCCCCAGTCGTCGGTGACGTCTCCGGTCGTGGGCAGGCCGCGCAGCACCCGCCTCGTCGCCTCGGCCAGCCGCTTGAGCGTGGCGACGTCGGGCCCGCTGAGGCGCACCTCGACGGGAATGGTCGCGGGCGCGCCGGACGAGAGGAAGAAGGCCTCGAAGCGCGCCCCCGCGATGGAGCCGGTGAGCAGCGCCTGCGTGCGACGAATCACCTCGCGCGTCGTCCGGTCGTCTCGCGTCTGCACGATGAAGAGCGCGTAGGCGGGGTTGCGCGGCTCGGGCGCCACGTTGCTCCACCACCGGGGCCCACCGTCGCCCACGAAGAGCGTGACGCGCTCGAGCTGCTCGCCCTCCTTCTCGAGCAACAGCGCGCTCGCCTCTTCGGCCAGCCGCTGCGTCGCGCGCTGGTCGGAGCCCTCGGGCAGGCGCATGTGCACGTAGAAGCGGTTCATCGACTCCTCGGGGAAGAAGTGCGTCTTCACCAGCGGCGCCGGGGCCAGCCCCACCACCAGGAAGAGCCCGAAGCCGGCGAAGCTGAGCCGCTTGTGATCGAGCATCCACGTGGTGATGGCGTTGTACCGGCGCGCCAGCTCGGCCGCGCGGCCCGTGCCCTCGAGCGCCGCCTCGTAGCCCCGCTGCCCCCGCAGCAGGTACCGCCCCAGCAGCGGCATGAAGGTCATCGACACGATGCGGCTCGAGAACAGCGCGAGCGTCACCACCACCGGCAACGAGTAGATGAACTCGCCCATGCTGCCCTCGATCAGCAGCAGCGGGGCGAACGCCACCACGTTGGTGATGGTGGCGAAGAGAATGGCCTTCGCCAGCTTCGTCGGGCCCTGCCACGCCGCCCGCACCCGGGGCACCCCGTGGGCGAGCTCGCGGTTGATGGCGTCGCTGGCCACCACCGGGTCGTCCACCAGCAGGCCCAGCGCGATGATCAGCGAGGCGATCGACACCTGCTGCAGGTCGACGCCCAGCAGGCGCATGCCCCCGAAGGTCATCGCCAGGGTGAGGGGAATGCTGGCCGCCACCAGAATGGCGCTGCGGCGCTCCATGAAGATGAGCGCGATGGCGATGACGATGACCACCGCCTCGACCAGGCTGCGCATGAACTCCGAGATCTTCTCGTGCACCAGCTCGGGCTGATCGGTGGTGTGCACCACCTCGAGGTCTTCGGGCAGCCGCCCCCGCAGGCCCGCGAGCGCCTGATCGAGCGCCGCGCCCAGCTGCCTCACCTGCACGCCCGAGCGCGCCTGCACCGCCACCGCCACCGAGCGCGTCCGCCGCCAGTCGCCGTTGGGCCCACGCCACGCCAGCCACGCGGTGTCAGAGGCGGCGTCGTAGCCGCGGCGCACCTCGGCCACGTCGCGCACCGTCACCACCTTGCCGTCGGGCGTGTTGGCCACCACCGTGTCGAGGATCTCCTTCGCGTCGTCGAAGTTCGCGCCCGGGTCCACCAGCAGGAGCTGCTGCCCGGTGTTGAGCGTGCCGCCCGGGAGCGCGGCGTTGCGGCTCTTGAGCGCGAGCGCGAGCTGCCGCGGGTTGATGCCCAGCGTGGCCAGCCGCTCCTGAGAGAAGAAGAGCTGCACGCGCTCGGGCACCACCCCGTGGAGCTCGACCCGCCCCACCCCCGGCACGCGGGCCAGCTCGTCGCGCGCCAGCCGCGCGGCCTCGTCGAGCTCGCGGTAGCTGTACTTGTCGGGTGCCACCGCGGCCAGCCGGGCCTCGAGGGTGTCGAGCGCGCCCACGCGCACCGGCCCCCAGACGTCGGGGTGCGGCACCTCGGCGCCCACCACCTCACGCAGGAAGGCCGCGTCGAGCGCCTCGAGCTGCGCCTCGGCGCGCGGGGTGAAGTCGATCGCCACGAAGCGCGCCCCGCTGAGCACCGTCGCGTCGTCGAAGGCCCCCGCCGCCCGCCCGCGCGCGGCGTACTGCGCGGCGGCCGAGGCCACCTGCGAGGGCGCCACCCCGTCGGGGAAGATGATGATGGTGCTCTGCCGCGCCCCAGGGTCGACGGCGAGCGCCCGGTGCGGCGCCAGCGCGCGGCGCAGCAGCTGGGCGCGCAGCGACACCTCGACCTCGTCGGCCGGCGGGCTGGCCAGGCTGAACACCAGCGTGGCGGTGTCCCCGAAGTGCGAGTTGAGCAGGGGGCGCTGGGCGGTCAGCGGCAGCCCCTTGAGCGTGTCGAGCCGCGCGCGGAGGTCCTCCCACACCGCGTCCACCTGCGCGGGGCGCACCGAGTCCTCCAGGGTGACGAAGACGGTCGAGCGGCCCGCGCGCGACGTCGAGGTGATGATGTCGACGTTCGCCACCTGCCCTGCCAGCTGCTCCACCGGGCGGGTGACGAGCTGCTCCACGTCGGCCGCGCTCGCGCCGGGCCAGACGGTCGAGACCACGGCCGTCTTGATCTTGATCTCGGGGTCCTTGCGCTGCGGCATCTTCACGTACGAGACGCCGCCCCAGACGAGCACGCCGACGAGGGCGACCCAGCCGATCTGCGGCTTCTCGGCGAACACCCGCGCGAGGTTCACGGCACCACCCCCACCGCTTCCCCGGCCCGCAGGAACTGGGCCCCGGCCACCACCACCCGCTGGCCCGCCTCGAGCCCCGAGGCCACCACCACGTCGTT
This sequence comes from Myxococcus sp., assembly GCA_014879945.1. GTDB lineage: Bacteria > Myxococcota > Myxococcia > Myxococcales > Myxococcaceae > Xiheimicrobium. The sequence continues at coordinate 5,987 of JACSRE010000070.1, read as the reverse complement.
CTCGAGCAGGTCGGCCACCTCGATGGGCAGCTGCTCCACGGTCGAGTCCTCGCGCAGCGCGAAGACGACGTAGCCCGCGCCGTCGGGGTTGCGGACGACCGCCGAGAGCGGGAGCACCGGCGCGTCGCGGCGGCCCTCGTCACCCAGCAGCGCGGTGGCCGTCATGCCCGGGCGCAGCCCGTCGGTGCCCGGCAGGGTGAGCTCGACCGCGTAGGTGCGCAGCGCCGGGTCGGCGGTGGGCGCGACCTTCGAGACGGTGGCCGAGAGCCGACGCCCGGGCAGCGCCTCGACCACCACGGTGACGGGCTCTCCGAGGGCGACCCGGTTGACGCGCGTGTCGGGCACCCCGAACACCACCTTGAGCTCGGCGACGTCCACCACCGAGAAGACGGGGACGTTGGGGGCCACCAGCTCGCCGGGGTCGATGGCCTTGCGGGCGATCACCCCGTCGATGGGGCTGCGCAGGGTGGCGTTGGCCAGGGTGCTCTGGCTCAGCGCCAGCTGGTCGCGCCGCGACTGGTGCTGGGCCTCGATGGACGCGAGCGACGAGCCGGCCGAGGCGAACGCGGCCTCGGCGCGATCGAGCTCGGCCTGCGCGAGGTCGGCGTTGGCGAAGAGCTTGCGCGCGCGGGTCAGCTCCCGCTCGGCCTGGGCGTAGGCGGTGCGCGCGGTCTGCACCTGGGCGGCGGTGCTGGCGGCGCCCGCGGCGGCGGCGCTGCGGCTGCTGCGCAGGTCGTCGAGGTCGAGGGTGGCGAGCACGTCGCCGGCCTTCACCTCGTCGCCCTCCTGCAGCGGGCGGGGCGGCGCCCCGGGGCGCGTCAGCTGGCCCACGCTGGCCACCCGGCCCGCCACGCGGAAGGCGAGGTCGAGCTGCGTGCGCGGCTCGAGCACGCCGGAGTAGCGCGCCGCCTGCGCCACCGGCCTCGAGGTGACGGTGCTGACGCGGACCGCGCGGGGCGGCGCGGCCCCCGGCGGAGGCTTGCCGCAGGCGGCGGCCAACACGAAGACTGGGGCCAACACGAGACGCGAGGAGTTCATGGGGTGCCTTCCGGGGTCAGCGAGAGGGTTCCGACGGCGCGGCGCAGCTGGCTCGACGCGAGCCGCAGGTCGATGCGGGACTGCACCCACTCGGCGCGCAGCCGCGTCAGCTCGGCCTCGGCGTCGAGCACGCCGATGCACGGCGCCTGCCCTGCGTCGCACAGGCGCTGCGCGCGCTGGAGCGACTGCTCCGCCACCTCTACCGCCTCGCGCGAGGCCTGCTTGCGCTCCTGCGCGGTGGCCGCCTCGAGGCGGCGCCGCTCGACCTCGGTGCGCGCGCCGTCTTCCAGCTGGGCCACGGCCTGGCGGGCGCCGAGGGCGTCGAGCTGCGCGGCCCGCTGGGTGTGCCAGGTGGCGAGCCAGTCCCACGCGGTCCACGAGAGGATCACCGCCGCGTCCCAGCTCGGGTTGAACTCGTTGCGCAGGGGGAAGTAGCGCGGGTTGGGGCTGTCGAGCTGGGCCGACGCGCGCAGGGCCACCTGCGGCCACAGCCCACCGCCCGCCGCCCGCGCCTGCGCTTCCCTCACCTCCGCCAGCGCGCGCGCCGCCTTGAGGTCGGGCCGCCCGCTCGCCTGCGCCTGGAGATCGCCCTGCGCGGGGAGCGGCGCGTGGTCGAGGTCCTGGGTGAGCTCGAGCACGACGTCGGCCTCGAGGCCCAGCAGCGTGAGGAGGGCCTGCTGCGCCACCGCCTCGGCGGCGCGCGCCTGGAGCTGCTGCACCCGCGTGCCGGCCAGCCGGGTGCGGGTGCGGCTGACGTCGAGCGGCGTGGCGACCCCTTCGAGGGCCAGCCGCTCGGTGCGCGCCAGGTGCGCGGCGAGGGCCTTCATCGACTGCTCGGTCACCTCGAGCAGCTGCCGCGCGCGGAGCAGGCCGAAGTAGGCCTCTTCGGTGCGCAGGGCGAGGTCCTGCTGCTCCTGCACCAGCTGCGCGTCGGCCGCCGCCTCACCGCGCCGCGCCGCCTCGCGGGTGTTGAGCAACGACAGCCCGGTGAAGAGCGGCTGCTCGAGCACCACGCTGGAGTTGAACTGGTTCTGAATCGGGTCGCCCAGCACCACCGGGTCGGGCGGGGGCTGCCCGGGCAGACTGAACGGGAGGGTGATCTGCCCCGGCGCCACGTAGCTGAGCCGGGCGTAGCGAACGTTGAGCGACAGCCGCGGGAGCAGCCGCGCCGTCTGGGCGCTGACGCGATGGGCCGCCGCGTCCACCGCCGCCCGGCGCATGGCCAGGCTCGGGCTGTGCTCGGCCGCCCGCGCCAGCGCCTGGGTGACGTCGAGGCGCACCGGCTCGGCGGCCAGCACCACGCCCGGCACCACCATCACCAGCCACAGCAGTCTCTGGGCGCGCATCGCTCAGTGCCCGTGGTGGTGGTGGTCGACCGGCGCCTCGCCCTTGAGCGCGACGACCGCGATGTGCAGCACCTCGCCGGCGTTCGCGAGCACCGCGTGCTGTTCTCCGCCAGGCAGGAAGACGGCGTGGGTCAGGTCGAGCACGAACGAGCCCCGCGCCGTCGTCACCGTGCCGCTCCCCGAGGCCGCGGTGAGCAGCACCGCAAGCGGCGAGGCGTGCTCCGGCATGCGCGCGCCGCCCTGCAGCGAGATGAGCCCCACCTTGACCGCGCCGTTCTGAAAGGCCTCGACGTGGTCCACCGCGCGCCCGCTGGTGGGCCAGTCGAGCGCCACCGCCGAAGGGGCCTCCGAGCCGGCGCGGGGCACGGTGGCGCAGGCGCCCAGGGCCAGCGCCCCGAGGGCCGGCACCAGGATGAAGCGAGGAAGAAGGGACATGGCGGGTTCCTTTTCGAAGGGACCCCGCATTCATACGCTTGCAAGTACTTACTTGCAAGACGCCATCGAAAACTACCTCCTCGCCGTCGACTTCAACATCATTTCAAGTGTTTGCCACACGCCAAGAGGGTCTGCCTTACTCTTTCCTCCCGCCTTTCGGTGCGCGAAGGCCGACGCCTGGAGGGTGCCGATGACGACGAGCGTGAGGGCCTCGACCGACAAGGCGCGGTCGATCTGGCCGCGCTCCTGGGCGTCGACGAGGCACTGGCGCACGAAGGCCTGCGAGCGCTCGATGATGGAGCGCACCACCCCGGCCTCTTCGCCCGCGGCTTCCTCGAGGCGGTCGCTGAAGGCGGCGAGGAAGACGGCCGGCATGCGCTGCACGAGCGTCAGGCGGCCCACGAAGAAGCTCTGCAGGCGCTCGAGCGGGTCGTCTTCGGCAGGCGGGAAGTTGGCGAAGAGCACGCTCTCGAGGTGGGCGATGGCGGTGCGCACGATCTCCGCCTTGTCCTTGAAGTGGCGGAAGATGGTGCCGTCGGCGATGCCCACCTCACGGCCCAGCTCCTGCGCGGTGAGGCGGTGAACGCCCTTGCCGCTGATGATGCGCAGCGCGGCCTCGGCGATCTGTTGGCGACGCTCTTCGGTGGGTCTTCGCGGAGTGCTCACCCGCCCAGCGTACCCCCAAGTCAGCGCCCCGCCGTGAAGGACGAGCCTCGCCAGACGCGCGGGCGCGCCGCGACGGCCCGGGCCCTTGCCCATCGTCAACCAGCTCCGCGCGCCCGGTTGACAAGGCCCGACGGCGTCCCTACACGGCCGCCATTCCTCGCCTTTCTGGAGCCACGCCATGACGACCTTCACCGGCCACGCGCACACCGCCCACGAGCGCCCTGCCCCGCCCGCCGAGCTGCCGCTGCGCCACGACTGGACCGTCGCCGAGGTGAAGGCCCTCTACGAGTCGCCGCTCCTCGACCTGGTGTACCGCGCCCAGTCGGTGCACCGCGCGGTGTGGAAGGAGAACAAGGTGCAGCTGGCCAGCCTCCTCTCCATCAAGACCGGCGGCTGCCCTGAAGACTGCTCCTACTGCCCGCAGGCCGCGCGCCACGACACCGGCGTGAAGGCCGAGAAGCTGATGCAGCTCGACGAGGTGCTGAGCTCGGCGAAGCAGGCCAAAGACGCCGGCGCGACGCGCTTCTGCATGGGCGCGGCCTGGCGCGAGGTGAAGGACGGGCCGCAGTTCGACTCGGTGCTCGAGATGGTCAAGGGCGTGAAGGCCATCGGCCTCGAGGCGTGCTGCACCCTGGGCATGATCTCCCAGACGCAGGCGAAGAAGCTCAAGGCCGCGGGCCTCGACGCGTACAACCACAACCTCGACACCGGCGAGAGCCACTACGGCGACATCATCTCGACGCGCACCTACCAGGACCGGCTGCGCACCCTCTCGCACGTGCGCGAGGCGGGCATCGAGGTGTGCTCGGGCGGCATCATCGGCATGGGCGAGACGGTGGAGCAGCGCGCCGAGCTGCTGGTGGCGCTGGCCAACCAACCCAAACACCCCGAGTCGGTGCCGGTGAACGCGCTGGTGGCCGTCGAGGGCACGCCGCTCGAGAAGCAGCAGCCCGTCGAGGTGACCGAGATGGTGCGCATGATCGCCACCGCGCGCCTGATGATGCCGACCTCGATGGTGCGGCTGTCGGCGGGGCGCATGCAGATGAGCGAAGAGGCGCAGCTGTTGTGCATGCTGGCCGGCGCCAACAGCCTCTTCTTCGGCGACAAGCTGCTCACCACCGGCAACCCGGCCTACGACAGCGACATGGCGTTGCTCCAGAAGGCCGGCGTGAAGCCGCTGCTCCCCTCGGTGGACAAGCCGGCGGCGCAGTAGCCCGTGGGCCTGGTCGACGCGTGGAGCGAGGAAGACCTCCTCGCCCTCCAATCCAGAGGCCTGGCGCGCCGGCTCGAGCCGCTCGAGACGCCGCAGGGCCCGTTGGTGCGCGTCAACGGGCAGGCGCTGCTCAACTTCTCGTCGAACGACTACCTGGGGCTGGCCAACGACGCGCAGGTGCGTGAGGCGGCGAAGGCGGCGCTCGAGCGCTTCGGCGTCGGCGCAGGCGCCTCCCGCCTCGTGGTGGGTGACACCACCGAGCACCACCTGCTCGAGGCCGAGCTCGCGCGCTTCGAGGGCACCGAGGCGGCGCTGCTGTTCAACTCGGGCTACGCGGCCAACACCGCGGCGCTGCCGGCGCTGCTGGGGCCGCACGACGTCGTCTTCTCCGACGCGCTCAACCACGCCTCGCTCATCGACGGCTGCCGGCTCTCGAAGGCCCGCGTGGTGGTGTACCCGCACCGCGACGTCGCCGAGCTGGAGCACCTGCTCGGGGTGCACCGCGGCCGGCGGCGCCTCATCGTCACCGACACCGTCTTCTCGATGGACGGCGACCGCGCCCCGCTCGCGGCGCTGGCGAGCCTGGCGAAGGCGCACGGCGCCGGCCTGTACGTGGACGAGGCGCACGCCACCGGCGTGGTGGGCGCGACCGGCGCGGGCCTGTGTGAGTTGGAGGACGTGAAGCCCGACGTGCGCATGGGCACCCTCTCGAAGGCGCTGGGCTCGAGCGGCGCGTACCTCGCGGGCTCGAAGGCGCTGCGCGCCCTGCTGGTGTCGAGCGCGCGTCCGCTCATCTTCTCCACGGCCCTGCCGGCGGTGGTGGTGGCGGCGGCGCGGGCCTCGCTGCGTCGGGTGCGGGAGGACGAGGGGCTCCGGCGAACGCTCTGGAGCCGCGTCGCGCAGTTCGCCACCGGCGCGCGCGGCCTGGGCTTCGACGTCTCGCCCGACTCGGCGGTCTTCTCGCTCGTCATCGGGGCGCCCGAGGCGGCGCTGAAGGCCAGCGAGGCGCTGCGCGAGCGCGGCGTGCTGGTGAAGGCCATTCGGCCTCCCACGGTGCCCGAGGGCACCAGCCGGCTGCGCGTCTCACTCTCGGCGGCGCACACCGCGGCCCAGGTGGACACCCTGCTCGAGGCGCTGGCGACGCTCCCGAAGTCGAAGCCCACCCCGGCGCCGGCCGCCACCACGCGCACCAGGCAGCTGCTGGCCGACGACCTCGCGCACGTGTGGCACCCCTTCACCCAGATGCAGGTGTGGCCCGACGACTCGCCCGTCATCATCGACCGCGCCGA
>JACSRE010000372.1 GCA_014879945.1 Myxococcus sp. | reverse complement strand
CCCATCATGGGTGCCTTCACGGACTCACGACCTCGCGATCGTGAGCCGGTCGTTTCATATGGTCTCAGGGCTGCGGGGCCTCGGCTTGCGTCAACGAGCCCTTCCAGTCCGAGGGCATGCCGCCGTCGTCCGGCGCGCGGTACTCGTTGGAGTGGTTCACCATCAGCCGGCTCGTCTTGAACACCTGATCGGCGGCGAAGGCGCCCTCGACCACCACGCCGATGCCCTCGCGGAACATCTGGGGCGGCGTCACCTCGCTGGCCACCTTCACCTTCGCGGAGGTCGGCAGGTGCGTGTCGGCGACCTCGAAGGTGAGGCTGGTGTGCTCGGCCGACCACTGCACGCTGCCGGGCACCACCACGCCACCCAGGCGCACCGTCGCGCCGTAGGCCTTGCTGCCCTGCGCCAGCATCTCGGAGGGCTTCCAGTAGTAGACGAGATTCTCGCCGATGTTGCCGAAGGCGATCCACGCGAGCGCGGCCCCGGCGACGATGATGGCGCCGATGGCGATGAGGCGGTTTCTCGATTCGGCGGTCATGGTGCGCGCTCCGGCAGGCCCTTGGGACGACGAATGAATAACGACGCGGCGAAGACAAGCACGCCCAGCAGGCCCACGCCGTAGGCCGCGTAGATGTACTCCCACCCGCCCTCAATCACGCCGCTGCCCATCGCCTTCTCGATGCCCTCGGGGTGCTTCAGGGCGGGGGCGGGCGCAGGCGCCGGCTCGACGACCGCGGCGGGAGCGGCCTCAGGGGCTGGCAGATCGGCCAGGGCGAGGGGCGCCAGCAGCAGCGCGGCGAGGACGAAGGGCTTCACGCGGCCTCCGGGCGGGGGGCTTCGAGGGGCGGCAGCTCCATGGCCGCCGTCTGTCGCGAGCGGGCGATCTCGTACCGCTTGACGATGAAGACGTAGAGGAAGCACAGCATGGTGACGGCGCCCCACCGCAGCACCTGCACCATCGGCTTGTCGACGGTCGACGGGTTCGACTGCACCTGGTGCAGGCTGTTCCACCAGCGCACCGAGAACCAGACGATGGGGAGCGAGACGTAGCTCAAGATGGCCGAGACGGCGCTCCAGGTGGCGCGGCGCTCGGGGTCTTCGGTGAAGCTCCGCAGCGCGAGGTAGCCCACGTAGGCCAGCAGCATGACGGTGGTCGAGATGAGGCGCGGGTCCCAGTCCCACCAGACGCCCCACGTCGGGCGCGCCCAGATGCTGCCCATGCTGACGCCCACCGCGCCGAAGTAGACGCCCACCTCGGCGGCCGACTCGGCGAGCGCGTCGGTCACCCACGACTTCTTCATCAGGTACGCCACCGCGCAGCCCACGTTCAGCGTGAAGGCCAGCAGCGCCATCCACACGTGGGGCACGTGCACGTAGAGGATGCGGCCGACGTCGCTCATGAACTGCTCCGGCGGCGCCCAGAACAGGCCGAGGTACCACAGCGCCACCAGCATCACCGCGCCCAGCGCCGCCACCGGCTTCCACAGCCAGGGCCGCACCTTCGGTGACGCGAGGTGCGCGACGATCGCCGCCACGACGAGCGCGAGGAGGGTGAGCGGAATGAATGAAGGCATCAGTCTTCCTCGGCGACCTTCGGGAACACCAGGAACCCGACGGACAGATAGATGAGATCGAAAGCGGTCAGCAACTTGAGCCACGAGCCCAGCTGTTCTTGCGGGTCGGGCTGCAGGGTGAAGCGGGTGGCGCTCACCGCCGCCAGCAACAGCGGCACCAGCACCGGGAACAGCAGCAGCGGCAGCATCACGTCGCGGGCGCGCGCGTTGGCGGCGATCGCCGAGTACACCGTGCCCGGCGCGCTGATGCCCACCGAGCCCAGGAAGAGCACCAGCACCAGCCGCAGCGGGTCGCGCGAGAGCTCGACGTCGTAGAGGGCGACCGTCACCGGCAGCAGCACCAGCGACAGCCCGAACAGCAGGCTCGCGTTGCCGAACACCTTGCCGACGAAGATGGCCCGCGGCTCGACCGGCGTCAGCACCAGCCCGGTGAGGGCCTGGTTCTCGCTCTCGATGCGAAACGACTCGCCCAGAGACAGCACGCTGGCGAAGAGCAGGCCCAGCCACAGGTAGCCCGGCGCGTGCGCGCGCAGGGTGTTCACGTCGGGCCCCATCGCGAACGAGAACAGCAGCAGCGTCGAGAGCGAGAAGAAGATGATGGCGGTCAGCCGCGCGCGGGTGCGCCACTCGATCTGCCAGTCCTTCTTCAGCACCAGCCAGGCCGCGTGGAGCAGGCTGATCTTCGGCGTCATGCGGCCACCGCCTTGCGCCCGCCCTCGAGGTGCAGCCGCTCGTTCGTCAGGCTCTGCCCCTGCTCCACCAGGTGCGTGGCCAGCACCACCGAGGTGCCGTTGCCCTGGAGCTCACGAATGAGGCCCTCCATCTGCCTGATGCCGGCGGGGTCGAGCTCGCCGAAGGGCTCGTCGAGCAGCGCCAGCTTCGGGGCCTTCATCAGCAGGCGGGCGATGGCCAGGCGCTTGCGCATGCCGGCCGAGAACTGCCGCACCGGGCTCTGGGCGCGCTCGGCCAGGCCCATGCGCTCCAGGAGGCCGGCGACGAGCGTCTGCTGGCTCCCCAGCCCGAGGAACTTCGCGCTCAGCTCGAGGTTCTGCGCCGCCGACAGATCTTCGTAGTGAAACGAGGCGTGCGAGACGAGCGCGACGTGGGGCCGCAGCGCGTCGCGGCCTGCGCGGGCGTCGTGGCCCAGCACCTTGAGCGTGCCGGCGGTGGGGAACGAGGCGGTGGCGATGAGCCGCAACAGCGTCGTCTTCCCCGAGCCGTTGTGGCCGGTGAGGAGCAGCGAGCGGCCCTGGGGCAGCGTGAAGCTCAGGCGCGCCAGCGCCCAGCGGGCACCGAACCGCTTGCTGACGTCGACTGCTTCGAGGGCGAGCTGCTCAGCCACCAGGCGGCCTTATTCGGTCGCCTGACGTGAGTCGATTGTCATTCGCGTCGCCAGGGTCAGGTGGCGGCCCGGCCCGAGAGCTGGGCCTCGAGCCGCGCCAGCCGCTGCGAGAGGCTGGTGAACCGGCCGTCGGTGAAGAGGGCCGCCGCGTCGAGCTCGGACCAGCCGAGCGCCTGCGCGACGAGGCGCGCGCGCTCCCCGTCTGGCAGCGCGAGGGCGACGCCGAGCCGCTCGTGGAGCGTCAAGCGGAGCTGCCGCCGGAGCGCCTCGACCAGCTCGGGCTCGAGGTGCGCGCGGCGGGTCAGCCGGGCCATCGCCTCGACGTACTCGGTGGAGGAGCGCAGCGGGGCAGGGGGCTCGGCCCGCACCGGGCCCAGGCGGGCGCCGCGTGAGGCGACGAAGAGGGCCGCGGCGAAGAGGAACTGCAGGCCCGTCGCCCACAGGTTGACGGTGGGCGTCTGCGAGGCGCGCGCGACGTGGTGCGACTCGTCGAACCACATCGGGCCCCGGGCCGCGAGGTTGCGCCAGAGCACCGCGTTGTCGGCGAGATCGAGGCGCGCGTTCTCGGCGAGATCGGCCCCGGCGGCGACGTAGAGCGCTCCTTCACCCACCCGCCGCACCCAGAGCACCGGCGGCGAGGTGAGGGGAACCGCGTCGGGATCGATGACGCGCAGCGCCCGCTCGCTCGCGACCCTCAGCGCGCTGACGCCCACCAGCGCGCCGACCTGCGAGGTGACCGACACCGTGCTCCCCACCCCGTCGGTGGGCGTCGGCGAGAGCTCGGGGGCAGGGCTCCCGCGCACCGTCACCAGGTCCGCCAGCTCGTGGGTCGAGGCGCCGCGGGCGACCAACAACACCACCGTGGCGCCCCGCTCGAGCCCCCGCCGCAGGGCCGCGCGCTCTGCGTCGGTGAGCGTCGCGGCCACCGGCGCGGGGATCACCACGGTGGCGATCTCGGGTGGCAGCTCGGTCAGCGGCGTCGCGCCAGCGCGCACGTCGGCGCCGCCCTCCTTCAGCCAGGTGAAGAGCGCCTTGAGGCCGCGGGGGCCAGGGTTGGAGACGCTCGGCACCGACGACACCTGCGCGTCACCTTCGGCCGCCAGGCCCAGGGCCAGCGCCAGCAGGAGCAGCAGCGCGAAGAGGGGCCAGGCGCCCAGGCGGTTCATCGCGCGCCCACCTGGCCTCCGAAGGCCGAAACCCGCGACACCAGCGCCGCGGCCGCGTCGAGGAACTGGTGCACGCGGGCAGCGTCGAGCGGCTCGAGCGAGTACCAGGCGCGGTCGAACCAGGTCAGCTGGGCGGTGATCGCGTCTACCAGCTCCTTCGGCGCGCCGCGGCCCGGCAGCTCCCGGGCCAGCTCCCGGTTGGTCTTGACGCGGTCGGGCCTGGCCAGGCGCTGCTGCTCCAGGGCCGCGAGGATGGCGAGCAGCCCTTCGCGAGCGCCGTCTCGGGGGCGCTGGGCCGCCAGCGCGCGCGCGCGCTCCAGGTGCACCGACGGGTCGGCCAGCGGCAGCGCCAGCGACGGGGTGGCCTCGACGGCCGCCTGCTTCGCGCGCCGGCGCCCCGAGAGGCGCACCACCACGGCGATCACCACGAAGGCCGCCAGCAGCAGCACCACCACGCGGGTGAGGTTCGAGTACGTCTCGGCGCCCGAGGTCTCGAACACCTTCTCGAGCCACGCCTTCAGCCGCTTGAGCAGATCGCCCGACTGGCCGCCGTGCGCGCGCGAGAACTCGGGGCGCGCGTAGATGGCGCCGAGCGCCTCGGGTGACACCGCGCCCTGCGCCACCGTGGTGGGGAGCGCGCACAGCGTCGCTTCTTGCTCGGGGCTCAGCTCGCGCCCCTCGGCAGCGGGGCACCCGGCGCCCAACACCAGCAGCAGCGCCAACGCGCTCACGCCGCCGCCCTCGTCGAGAGCTCCAGGTCGAGCCCTTCGCGGCGCACCCGCATGTCCACGTAGAAGACGACCTGGAAGACGACGTAGAGCGGCGTGATGGCCGCGCCCGCGACGACCTGAACGAGCTGCGCGGGCACCACGAGCGCCTGCGGGGCGCCCGACGCGCCGGCGTTCGCCGGGTTGAGCTCGCCGAAGGCGGCCTTCACCACCAACTCCGGCAGCCCCGTCACCAGCCCCACCACCATCAAGATGAACGCGACGATGCTGATCAGCAGCGTCAGCCGGCCCTTCACCAGGCCGAACAGCCCCGGGCCGACGCGGCCGCTCGAGAGCTGATCGGTGCGCTTGAAGCACCCGAACGCCGACAGGTCTTCGACCGCCAACACCTGCGAGGCCAGCACGAAGCGAATGAGGAACCACAGGAACAACAGCACCGCGCCGCCCATCACCAGCGCCGCTCCGAGCACGGCGAGCGCCGCACCCGCGCCGGTGTTGCCGCCGAGCGACAACCAGACTCCGCCGCCGAACGTCGCCGCGCCCGGGAGCAAGAAGACGACGCCGGCCAGGGCGCTCCACGCCATCGAGAGCGCGAACATGCCGAGGGTGGGGCCCAGGCGTCGCAGCGACAGCCGCAGCGCGTCGTTGATGCTGGGCGCGCCACCCGACGTCACCCGCGGGTACACGAAGCCCGTCACCGCCACGCCGGCCACCTGGCTCACCAGGAAGTTCACCACCACCACCAGCGTGACGCCGATCATCGCGGGCCAAAGCTGCGGCAGGAGCGCCGCCGGGTCGGTCTTCACCAGCTCGAAGGCGAGCGCCGGGTTGGTCGCCGCGGGGAAGGTGCGGGCGATGAAGAGCTCGAGCGCCTTCAGCAGCATGTACTGGACGAGCTGGAACCCCAGCAGCACCTGGAACAACGCCTTCCAGTGCGTGCGCCAGAACGAGGCCGAACGATCGACGATCTCTCCGATGGACAGGGGCTGCAGCGAGGCCATGACAGTGGCGGGGGAGCGTACTTGACCGGGCCAGCCTGTCGACGCCGGGTTCAGCTATGCTACGCACCGGTTGGTCGAGGCGGCAGGCCGGAGTTGATCAACAGCCGCTTCTCATCGGTGGAAGGCCCCATGCGTCTGCGTCTCTTCTGGTTCGCCGTGCTCGTCGGAGCGTCGTTTCTCGTCACCTCGGCCTCGTGTGGCCAGCCCAACCGGTGCAACTCGGCCACGTGCACCACGGGCTGCTGTGACGCGAGCAACCGGTGCGTGAGCGGCAACACCTCGTCGCAGTGTGGCGCGCGCGGCGCGGTCTGCGCGTCGTGCTCGTTGGGGCAGACCTGCGACCTCGGCACCTGCAAGGGCAGCTTCGGCACGGGCGCGGGCACCTCGGGCGCGGGCGGCGGCTCGACCGGCACGGGCGGCGGGTTCGCGACCGGCGGCGGCACGGGCGGCGGTCAGTCGAGCTGCAACCAGGTCAACTGCAACGGCTGCTGCACCGCGACAGGGCAGTGCGCGCCGGGCACCTCACCGCCGGCGTGCGGCAGCTTCACCACCACGGGCGGCGCGTGCCTGACCTGCTCTGGAAACGAGACCCTGTCTCTTATACACATCTGACGC
>JACSRE010000371.1 GCA_014879945.1 Myxococcus sp. | reverse complement strand
CCCGTCGGCCACCACCACCGTCATCGAGACGAAGTCCCGCGAGGCCGAGGCCAAAGACGCCGCCGAGCTCATCGCCGCGTCGCCCGGCGTGGTGCTGCAAGACCAGGGCGGCGCCGGCCAGCGCAAGACGCTGTCGCTGCGCGGCGCCTCGCCCAACGCGGTGCTGGTGCTGCTCGACGGCGTACCCCTCAACGGGCCCGGCAACGCGGTCGACCTCTCGCGGCTCCCCGTGGCCATGCTGGAGCGCCTCGAGGTGATGCGCGGCGCCGGCAGCCGCTACGGCCCCGGGGCCATGGGCGGCGTCGTCAACCTCGTCACCAGGGCCCCCGACGGCCAGCGCGCGTTCGCCGAGCTCTCCCAGGGCAGCTTCTGGACGACGACGGCCTCGGCCGGCGGCTCCACCCAGGTGCTCGGCGGCGAAGGGCTGGTGCTGCTGCACGGGCTGCGCTCCGACGGCGACTTCACCTACCGGTGGGACGACAAGCCGGCCCTCGACGGCAACGTCTGGCCCTCGGCCGTCAGGCAGAACAACCGCGCGCTCCTGGGCGGCGGGCTGCTGCGCTGGCGCCGCACCGTGGGCAGCTCCCGCGTCGACGTGCTGGGCGAGGGCCTCTACGAGACGCGCGGCCTCGCGGGCCCGGTGCAGAACCCCAGCCCCGACGCCACCCAGACGACCGGCCGCGGCACCCTCTCGGCGCGCGTCACCACCGCCTTCGACGACGGCGGCGAGCTCCAGGTGCTGGGCTTCGGCCGCGTCGACGCCACCCGCCTCGAAGGCAGCCCCTTCGGCACCGGCCCCGTCGGCCAGCTCGAGTCCTCCTTCGGCGCCGAGGCCGTCTACTCGCGCCGCGCCTTCACCCGGCACCGCTTCACCGGGCTCCTCTCGGGCGGCGGCGACCTGCTGCGCGAGCCGTCGGGGCGCAACCCCGCCTGGGGCCGCTTGAGCGCCATGCTGGGTGACGAGGTCTCGCTCTTCGACGGCGCCCTGATGGTGGACGCCACCGCGCGCGTCGACGTGGCCGGGCCCTTCACCGTCCTCTCGCCCAAGGCGAGCGCCACCCTCTTCCTCCCCGCCGGCTTCGAGCTGCGCGCCTCAGGCGGCCAGGCCTCACGCCCGCCCGGCTTTCAGGAGCTCTACGTGATGCAGGGCACCCTGCTGCCCAACCCCGACTTGAGGCCCGAGCGCGGCCTGCTCGCCGACGTCAGCGCCGCGTGGCGACACCAGAAGGCCTCGGCGCAGGTGACGGGCTTCTACGGGCTCTACGAGAACCTCATCGCCTACGAGTACTACCCGCCCGCCCTGGCCAGGCCGTACAACTTCGCCGCCGCGCAGACCGCCGGCGTCGAGCTCGAGGCCTCGCTCACCCCGGCGTCGTGGCTCGAGGCGCAGGCCAGCTACACCTTCCTCTCGACGCAGAACCTCAAGGATGACCCGCGCTACTACCTCAAGGCGCTGCCCTACCGCCCACGGCACCGGGTGACGGGCCGGGTGGTGGGCGGCGTGGACTGGCTCAAGGCGCGCGCCGAGGTGCTGGTGCAGTCGGAGCAGTTCACCAACCGCACCGAGGCCGTCGCGCTGCCGGCCCGCGCGTTCGTGAGTGTGGGCATCGCCTCGACGCCGTGGAAGAACCCCCGCGTGACGCTGGCCTTCGACGTGAAGAACCTGTTGGACGTGCAGAGCCAGGACCTCGACGGCTACCCGCTGCCGCCCCGCGCGGCCTTCCTGTCGATGGCGGTGGCGTGGGACGCAGGGCGCAAGGAGTGACGGTGATGGCTTCGAGTCGAGCAGTCGCGGTGGTGCTGGTGTTCTCGAGCGTGGTGGCGCTGACGGGGTGCCCCGACACCGGCATCGTCTGTCGCATGGGCACCAACCGGTGCGGCACCGGCTGCGCCGACTACACCTCGGACCGGCGCAACTGCGGCGGCTGCGGCCAGGCCTGCGCGGCGGGCCAGGTGTGCACCGACAGCGCGTGCGTCTGCCAGGCCGGCTCCACGCTGTGCGAGGGCCGCTGCGTCACCACCGCGACCGACCCTTCCGCCTGCGGCGCGTGCGGCACCGTCTGCACCACGGGCCAGGTGTGCGAGCTGGGGCAGTGCAAGGCCTCGTGCACCCTCGGCGTCAGCACCCGCTGCGGCGACTCGTGCGTCGACACCGCCACCGACCTCTCGAACTGCGGCGCGTGCGGCGCCGTCTGCCAGGCCGGCCAGCGCTGCGTCGGCGGCGGCTGCGCCTCGGAGGTGGTGGTGGCGTGCTTCTCGTCGGGCCAGGTGGCGGGGCTGTCGGCCTCGACGCTCCAGCGCAGCCCCCTGGCCGACCTCGGCACCGGGCCCGCGGCGCTGGCGACGATGAACGGCGTCTTGCTCGCCGCCGACGGCCTCGACCGCAAGCTGAACCAGGCCGACCTGCCCGCGGGGTCCACCTCGTTCCGTGAGCTGACCGGCCGCAGCCTCGCCACCGGCGCGGTGCCCAACCAGGTGCTCGTCGACGGCGACTTCGTCTACGTGGTGAACGCGCAGAGCGGCACCCTGCAGGTGGCCCGTCGAGGCGCGGGCGACGGCGACGCCGGCGTGCCCCTCTCGACGGTGCAGGAGCTCGTCTTCGGCGCCAACACCTTCCCCCAGGCGCTCGCGAAGGTGGACAGCGCGCTGTGGGTGCCGCTGTACGGAGGCTACGGCGCCGGGAGCGCCGACGCCGGCCAGCGCGTCATCGAGGTGAACGTGGCCGACCCGCTCAACCCGCGCGCGACGGCCGAGGTGTCTCTGAAGGCCCTCGACTTGAAGGCCTTCGACGGCGGCGTCTCGGTGGCGCGGCCCTTCGCGGCCGTCACCCACCGCGGCAGCGTGTACGTCGCGCTCAACAACTTCGCCCCCGACTGCAACCCGCTCTGCGTGCCCGGCGGGCCTGGGCTCCTGGCGAAGATTGACCCGACGACGAAGGCCGCCTCCATCATCGACCTGGGCGCCGACGCCTGCCTCAACCCGCAGTGGGTCGCCTCGCTGGGTGACGCGCTGGCCGTCTCGTGCGGCGGCGCGGCGCACTACACCGGCCAGAACTTCGTGCTGACGAGCCTCTCGCAGGCCGGCGTGGTGGTGCTCGACTCCAGCGACCGCCGGGTGGCCACGTGGGCGCCGGCCGCGCCGAGCTGCGGCGACGCCGGCGCCTGCCCGCTCTTCCTGCCCGGGCGCTTCGCGGTGAAGGGCTCGACCCTCTTCCTCGGCGACCAGAACGCGGGCCGGTTGGTGGTGCTCGACTTCGCCGACGGCGGCCTGAGCGAGCGCCGCGGCCCCGCCCGCAACGATGGGCTCGAGGTGTGCCCCGTCAGCCCGACGTCGGGCGTGGCGAACGTCTCTGACGTGCTGGTGCCCTAGCCATCGGGCTCTCCGCGCCAGCACACGCGGCGCTTCGGAGGGGCAGACCGCAAGGCCGTGCGCACGTCGTCATGCCTCTGGACCGTCAGCCCTTCCTGCGTGCCATGAACCATGCCGGCGCGGGTCGGGGCCAACCCACCCATACCTAAGGGGGGGCACTCGGGCGGTGCCCTGTACGACTAGACTGGGATCATGTCTTTCCAGCCAGTCGGGGCGTCGCTCATCGAGTCTCTCACCGCGAGCGGGGTTGGCCTGTGTCAAGTCAGCGGAGCCGGGACGTTGCTGTGGATGAATGAGCCGGCGGCGACGCTGCTGGGCGTGCCGGCGGGCTCCGACGCAGCGCTCGAGCCCCTCGCGCGCGCGCGTGGCCTGAGGATGATCCGATCGGAGCAGTATGCGCTGCTCGTCGAAGACGCCACGACCGGCCTGCTGGAGCTGAACCACGCCGCGGTCGAGGCCGCCGCGAACGCCATCATGATCACCGACGCCCGGGGCCGCATCGAGTACGTGAACCCGGCCTTCTCGCGCATGACGGGCTACTCGCGTGAAGAGGCCGTGGGCCAGTCCTCGAACCTGCTGCGCTCAGGCACCCACGACCCGGCCTTCTACGAGGTGTTGTGGAGCACCATCTCGAGCGGCGCCACCTGGACGGGGGTGCTGACCAACCGCAAGAAGGACGGCACGCTCTACACCGAAGAGTCCACCATCACGCCGGTGGACGGCCCGGGGCTCCCGCGCCACTACATCGCGGTGAAGCGAGACGTCAGCGAGGAGCAGCGCATCGCCTCCCTCGCCGAGCGCAACGAGCGGCTGGGCCAGGTGGGTGCGCTGGCGGCGTCGGTCGCGCACGACCTGGTGAACATGCTCACGCCCTTGATCACCGGCCTCTCGTTCCTGCAGGAAGAGGTCACCGACGACCAGGGCGACCTGCGCGAGACGCTGTTCGACATGGGCGAAGGCTCGAAGCGGGCGCTCGCCCTGGTTCGTCAGATGGTGGACTTCGCGCGGGGCGGCGCGGGGCTGCGGGCCCCCGTCATGACGACGGCCTTGCTCGAGGCGCACGTTCGGCAGCTGCGTCGCGCCCTGCCCCCCGCCATCGACTTCAAGGCCGAGATTGCGCCGTCGCTGCCGACGCTGCTGGCCGACGCGCTCCAGCTCTACCAGGTGCTGCTCAACCTCTGCCTCAACGCCGTCGACGCCATGAACGGGCAGGGAACGCTGACGCTGCGCGCCCACGCCACGGAGCAGGGGGTGGCCCTCGAGGTCTGCGACACCGGGCCGGGCATTCCACCGCACCTGGCCGCGCGCGTGTTCGAGCCCTTCTTCACCACCAAGTCCGCCGGCAAGGGCACGGGGCTCGGGCTGGCGACGGTGAAGCGGGTGGCCGAGGCCCACGGCGGCTCGGTCGACCTGGTGAGCGCCCCGGGCGGAGGCGCGCGCTTCACCGTCTGGCTCCCCGCCTACGCGTCATGACCGCCCCGCTCCGCGACGAGGTGCTGCGGAAGGTGCAGACGCTGCCGGTGCTGCCTCACGTCGTCGGCCGCGCCATGAGCCTCGACCCGCTCGACCGCAACCACTTCGACGAGCTGGTGCACCTCATCGAGACCGAGCCGAATTACGCGGTGCGCCTGGTGGCGGCGGCGAACACGGTGGCCTCGCACGCCGTGACGCCCGTGGTGCGCATCCGCGACGCGGTGGTGCGGTTGGGCTCGCGGTCGGTCATCGACCTCATCCTCTCGATGTCGGTGGTGCGCGTCTTCGTGCCGCGGTCGAACTGGGAGCGCGGCCTGTGGGTGCACGCGCTCGAGGTGGCCCACGTCTCGCGCGCCCTGGCCCGGAGCCTGCCCGGCCTCGACCCCGAGCTCGGCTACATCTGCGGGCTGCTCCACGACGTGGGGCGCTTCATCATGTTCGACTTGTCGCCGGCGGTGCTGCGCGAGGTCGACGAGGCCGCGTGGGACTGCCCCGAGGAGCTCCTGGCCGCCGAGCGGTCCATCTGCGGCTTCGACCACGCCGAGCTCGGCACGCTGGCCTGTGAGCGGTGGGGCCTGGCGGGGCCGCTGTGCACCTTCATCAAGCACCACCACCACGTCGGCGTGGACACCACCATCGAGGGCGTGCCGGGGAAGGTGGCGCGGCTGTGTCAGGTGGCCGACCGGGTGGCGTTCTCGTCGGTCTCGCCCTCCCACCGCGCGACGCGCATCAACACCCTGCCAGGGCCGCAGGCAGAGGCGCTGCTGACCGGACTGATGCCCGCGTGGGGGCATCACCACATTCCCCAGACGCTGGCGGCGGTGTGCGAGGCGCTGAGCCAGGCCGACGCGTTGTCGAGCACGCTGGGGCTGAGCATGAAGGCGTAGTCCGCGCGCAGCCGACAGACGAAGCAAGGCCCCTCAGAAGCCGACCCCCGCGGCGAAGGTGCCGCCGATGAGCCAGGTGCTGGCCAGCGAGGTGCCCGCGTAGAGCCGGGGGAGCAGCGGCGACGGAATCCACGCGCCGTCCATCGTCAGGGTGAGGAACAGGCGCTCGCCGATGGAGACCGTGTGGCCAAGCCGCAGGCCCGGGCACACCAGCGACCACGCCCCGACGTCCACCGTGAAGCGGTAGCGCACCTGCTCGGTGCCGGCCGCCGCGGTCAGCCCCACGAAGAGGTCCCCCAGGGGCGCCCACAACAACTGCGGGTCGCCGTAGAGGCTCTCGCGGAACAGCTGGGCCTCTTTCACCGCCACCGAGAGGTGGAACAGCTGGCCCCAGAAGTCGAAGCGCAGCCCGAAGGCGAAGTTCTGCGCGTTGAGGTCGGCGCCCGACAGCGCCAGCGCCTGGGCGTTGAGCAGCGGCGCCAGCGCGAGCTCTCCGAACGCCGAGAACGAGACACGGCGCTGCCGCCCGGGGAACACCCAGTCGTCGGTGTTGAGCACCTTGGCGTCGAGCGGCTTCTCGGCCGGCCGCAGGAGCGCGCGGTCGCCCTCGCGCGCCTCGATGGTGCGCGCGCACCACGGCAGCGAGCCGTCGAAGGGGATGCCGGCGTACCGGACGCCGTTGACGAAGAGCTCGGCCAGCTGGGCGTTGCCGAACGAGTCGACCGCGCGCGACTGGTAGCTGTCTCTTATACACATCT
>JACSRE010000171.1 GCA_014879945.1 Myxococcus sp. | reverse complement strand
CGCCGCTCGCCGCGGCGTGGTGGTGGTGTCGATCAACTACCGCCTCGGCGCCCTCGGCTTCTTCGCCCACCCGGCGCTCGACCGCGAGAGCGACGCGGGCGTGTCGGGCAACTACGGCCTGCTCGACCAACAGCTCGCGCTGCGGTGGGTGAAGGACAACGCGCGCGCCTTCGGGGGCGACCCGGGCCGGGTGATGATCTTCGGCGAGTCGGCCGGCGGGCAGGACACGCTGCTGCACCTGGTCTCGCCCGGCTCGGCGGGCCTGTTCCACGCGGCGGCGGCGCAGAGCGGCGGCCTCTACTCCACCACCCTGGCCGAGGCGCAGGTCAGCCTTCAGCCGGTCGTCACCTCGACCAACTGCGGCAGCGCGACCGACGCCCTCGCCTGCCTGCGGGCCGTGAGCGCCACGACGCTGGCCGCCATCGACTCGGCCGACGGCCCGCTCGCGCGTGGCATGCGCTACGGCCCGGTCATCGACGGCGTCGTCATTCCCGCGCACCCGCTCGAGCTCATCAAGCAGGGCCGGCAGCACCAGGTGCCAGTCATCGTGGGCTCCAACGCGCAAGAGACCAGCCGCATGGTGACGCCGGTCACCACCGCCATGGAGTACCAGGCGGCGGTGCGGGCGCAGTACGGCGCCACCATCGGCACCCTGCTGCTCAACCAGTACCCGGCCTCGCGCTTCAGCTCGCCACGCGAGGCGCTGGTGACGCTCACCACCGACACCACGTGGACCTGCCCGACCCGCCGCCTCGCGCGCGCCCTGGCCTCGACGCAGACCGCGCCGGTGTACCGCTACTTCTTCAGCTGGCGCAGCCCGGGCGTCGTCGGCGCCATCCTCGGCGCCACCCACGGCCTCGAGGTGCCCTTCGTGTTCCGCGCCTTCTCCACGCTGCCCTTCACGCCGAGCGCGGCCGACCTGGCGCTGTCGGAGTCGATGCAGGCCTCGTGGTCGCAGCTCGCCTCGACCGGCCAGGTCACTGGCCCCGTCAGCTGGCCCCGCTTCCCCGTCGGCGGCGACGCGGCCCTCGAGCTCAACACCACCTCGATGGCCGTCACCGGCGTGCGCACCGCCGACTGCGACTTCATGCAGCAGTTCGAGTGAGCCCGACGGGCAGGGCGTGGGCGATTGGGCCTCGACTGGAACCGGCCGGGGGATAAAAGCGAGCCGTCATGCGTCTCTTCGTCGCCGCGCTCGCCCTCGCCTACGTCATGCCGACGTACTCCATCTTGCGCCGCTACGCGGCCACGCGAGACGAGCTCACCCTCACCAGCCTGAAGGTCGACGGCACCGGCGCGGTGGCGCCCGCCATGGCGCGCGAGGTGGCCTCGGCGCTGGGCACCTCGTGGACCTCGGGCGACCTGCCCCTGCAGACCTCGCTCTCGATCAAGTACCCGGGCCGCTGCCGCCTCGAGCTCAGCAGCTTCGACGCGGGCAAGACGATGGTGGTGGCCTCGTCGAACGGGAAGCGCCGCACCGAGGGGCCCGAGCTCGCCGCCGCCCAGGTCGCGCTCGAGGAGCTGTGCGCCCTCTTCGCCGTCAAGAGCGCTGGCGAGGGCGAGACGCGCGCGTCGATCGACCGGCACCTCTCCGCCCTCAAGGTGGACACCAAGCTGGTCTCGCACGCCCGCTTCCTCGGACAGCTGGCCTTCGCCATCGGCAACCGCGCCGACGGCAACGCGCAGTACTGGGTGTACCGCGATCGCACCGGCACCGACCGCTTCATGCCCGCGCGCGTGCGCTTCACCGACGAGCGCGGCGCCTGGGACGTGCGCTTCATCGACTACAGCTCCGCGTCGGTGGCCGACTGGCTGCCCCGCGTGGTCGAGGTCTACCGGGGCGAGGAGCTGCACCTGCGGCTGACCGCACTCAACGCCGACACCCGCGCCGATCTCGAGAAGACGAAGTTCTGACCTGAGCGCGCGGCGGTGACGGCGTCTCTCTTTGGTCCCGACGAGTACGCGGCCGTGGCCGTGGGCCGGCCGGTGCGCGGCGAGTTCACCTACTCGGTGCCCGAGGCGCTCAAGGGCCAGCTCGCGCCTGGGCTGCGGGTGAAGATCCCCTTCGGGCGCTCCAGCATTCTGGGCTTCTACCTGGGCCCGGCGGCGCCGCCGTCTGACGAGGTGAAGAAGAAGGTCAAGCCCATCACCGCGGTGCTCGAGGCCGCGCCGGCCCTCTCGCCCGACGTGGTGGAGCTGTGCCGCTTCGCCGCGCAGCACTACCGCTACCCGCTCGGCGAGGTGCTCCGCGCGACCTTGCCGCCGGGCCTCACCAGGCCCGACGAGGCGAAGCAGGCCCGGCCCGACGTGGTGCACTACGCGGCCGCCGTCGAGGGCGCCGACCCCGCCGCGCTCCACCGCGCCCCCGCTCAACAGGCCGCGCTCTCGTACCTGCTGGCCGTCGGAGGCCGCGCCGGCGTCGACGAGGTGGCGCACGCCATTCCCGGCGGCAGGGAGCACCTGCGCTCGCTGGCGAAGAAGGGCCTGGTGACGCTCTCGACCGAGGCGGTGGTGCACGGCGTCGTCGAGGGCATGGGCAGCTCGCGCCCCGCGAAGCTGACCGAGGAGCAGGCGACGGTGGTGGCCGAGCTCGAGGCGCTGCTGGCGCAGGGTGGCTTCGTGCCGGTGCTGCTCCAGGGCGTCACCGGGAGCGGTAAGACCGAGGTGTACCTGCGGGTGGTGGAGCGCGCGCTCGCCAGCGGCCACGGCGCCCTCATCCTCGTGCCTGAGATCGCGCTCACGCCCCAGCTGGTCGGGCGCTTCCGCAGCCGCTTCGGGCCACGGGTGGCGGTGCTGCACTCGGCGCTCACCGACACCGAGCGGCTGCGCGCGTGGCAACAGCTGCGGGCCGGAGAGGTGAAGGTGGTGGTGGGGGTGCGCTCGGCGGTGTGGGCGCCCGTCGCTGACCTGCGCGTCATCGTCGTCGATGAGGAGCACGACCCCTCGTTCAAGCAAGACGAGAAGCTGCGCTACCAGGCGCGCGATCTGGCGGTGATGCGCGCGAGCCAGACGAAGTGCCTGGTGGTGCTGGGGAGCGCGACGCCGTCGCTGGAGACGCTCGAGAACGCGCGCAAGGGGCGCTACCGGCTGTTGAAGCTGACGAGGCGGGTCGACGATCGCCCGATGCCGGCGCTGCACCTCATCGACCTGCGGCTCGAGCGGCCGAAGACGCCCGAGACGCGCGACACCGAGCCGCCGATGTTGTCGGCCCCGCTGCGCGAGGCGATGCAAGAGACGCTCGATCGCGGGCAGCAGGCCATTCTCTTCCTCAACCGGCGCGGGCACGCGACGTTCCTGGCGTGCGAGGTGTGCGGCCAGAACCTCAAGTGCACCGACTGCGACGTGTGCCTGACGTACTACCGGGCCAGCGGGCGGGTGCAGTGCAACTACTGTGGCCGCGCGCACTCGTTGCCGAAGGGGTGCCCGGAGTGTGACGGGCCGCTGCTCCAGCTGGGCGTGGGCACCGAGCGCATCGAGGCCGAGGTGGCCGAGGCGTTCCCCGCGGCGCGGCTGGGCCGGCTCGATCGCGACGCGGTGACGACGAACGAGAAGCTGACCGATCTGCTGTCGTCGTTCGCGCGGCGGGAGCTCGACATCCTCATCGGCACGCAGATGGTGGCCAA
Source organism: Myxococcus sp. (assembly GCA_014879945.1). Lineage (GTDB taxonomy): Bacteria > Myxococcota > Myxococcia > Myxococcales > Myxococcaceae > Xiheimicrobium. The sequence goes on along the minus strand of JACSRE010000171.1, from coordinate 2,948 downwards.
GGGCCACGACTTCCCCGGGGTGACGCTGGTGGCGGTGATCCTCGCGGACACGGCGTTGTCGCTGCCCGACTTCCGCGCGTCGGAGCGCACGTTTCACCTGCTCACGCAGGTCGCGGGCAGGGCCGGTCGAGGAGCGGACGCGGGCCGGGTGCTGGTGCAGGCCTACAACCCCGAGGCGCTGCCCATCGCGGCGATGTTGAAGAACGACTTCGAGGGCTTCTCCGACGCCGAGCTGCAGCGGCGCAAGGCGCTCCAGTGGCCGCCGACGACGCGCATGGCCTCGATTCGCATCGAGTGTGACTCGGCCGAGCTGTGCGCCCGCACGGCCCACCAGCTCACCGCGGTGGCCAGCCGGGCGATGCCTCCCGCGTCTCATGGGGTGCGGCTCCTGGGGCCCGCGCCCGCGCCCATCTCACGCATCAAGGGCAAGACGCGGTGGCAGTTGGTGGTGAAGGGGCCCAGCCACCACGCGATGGCGGGGCCCCTCGACGCCATCGAGAAGGCGCTCGTCGAGGTGCCGAACGCGGTGAGGGTCGTCATCGACGTCGACCCTGGCGCGATGCTCTGAGCGACGCCGTGCCTTGTGCTCCGCCGCAGTCCAGCTGGGGTCAGCGGTAGCGGCCCTGCACGGCATCGCACCAGAAGCGCGCGAGCCAGAACTGCTGGAGCCCCTCGAGCTTCTCGGTGTCGCTTCCCTCGCGGGCGCCAACCGCCCAGCTGAATCGAACCTTCGCCATGAGGGGAATCCAGCCGAGCTGCTTCGCGCCCTGGCAGGACTCGAGGACTCCCTGACGGGCGAGGTCGAGCTGGGCGGCGAGCGCGCGGGTGTTCTCGACGGTGATGCTGCCGGTCTGGTCCGGCGGCGACGCGCCGAGGGCGTAGTACTGGTTGTTGAGGCTCGCCGTGACGAAGTGCAGGCGGTACGCGATAACGAAACGCAGCCGGTCACTGCCCACCTCCAGCTTCAGCAAATCGCGCAGCGTGAGCGCGTCCTTGTAGGCAGCGTCGACCTGGGCGAAGGCCTCGCGCTGTGCGCTCTCTGAGAGGCCCGCCTTGGCGCCGATGCTGCTGGTGACGAGCGCGTCGAGGTACGCGAGCGAGGCGACGCCACTGGCGTAGAGCGCGGTCTCGGACTTCTTCGAGATGATACCTTTGGCCTTTGTCACGGCTCCAGTCGTCGGACGGGTGCCGGCCCAGGCGTCGGCGAAGCGTCGCGCGTTCTCTCTGCGCGCCCGAATTTGAGATGCCCGCCTCACCACCCCCCCGGTCACCGAGAAGAGCTGATCTCGCTGCTGGGCGTCTTCCGGAACCGCCTTCAGCTCGGAAAAGAACGTCGCCAGTTGGGCGCGAATCGCCTCGTCGCGCGCGGCGACGACGAGCGCCGCGTACCCATCCTCGAGCACGTCTGAAGCGAACAGGTCATTCACCAGCGTCCCGGCGGCGAACTTCGAGTCGACCTCCTTCGCGAGCAGGTCGATTTCAGAGAACACCCCTTTGGCGCGGTTCAACTGACGGGTGATCTCGCCGAAGTCGCGTTCGCGCCACGCCACCCAGAAGCGGATGTAGGCGATACTGACGATGAGACGATCGATGCCCTCGGCGCGCTGGGCGTACGCGTTGACGAGGTCGCCCTTCGCCGTGAGGCTTTTCACCTTCTGGTCCAGGGCTCCGAGGGCGTCGAGCTGCGTCTTCGTCCAGGCAGGATCCACCGCTTCGGCCTGCTTGAGCAACGGGAGCGCTTCGTCGACGAGACTCAAGTAGCTGGCCTCGGCCTGCTGGAGAATCAACTTCATGGCGGCAGCCTCGTCGACGCTGAACTCCATCTCGGACTCGGCGAGCGGCTGGCCGGGTGGCAGGGCCTCGCCGGTGAGGAACTCATAGGCCTCGTTGATGGTGCGCAGCTCTTTCGCTTCGATTTTCAGCTGGCGGGCCAGCGCCAGGAGGTCGACCCGCTCTCCGGTGGCGATGTCGAGCTGCTCGCGACCGCCGATGGGGAAGCCGAAGCGCGTGATGCCATCGGCGGCGGCGCCCTTCATCTTCTGCACGATGCCGCCCACCGGGCCCGAGGAGCCGTCGGGGTTGATGGTACCCGTCATGGTGGTGGCGGGCTTGAGCGCCTTGCCGCGCTGGAGCGCGACGAAGGTGGCCGTCGTGAGGAGACCGGCCGAAGGCCCGTCGATGTGGCCTCCCACCCGCACGAGGAACTCGTAGTCGGTCATGGGCACCCGATTGAAGGCGCTCGCTCCAATGGCGGCCTGCCACGTCGTCATGCGCCACTGGTCGCCGGCGCCGCCTGCGAACTCCTCCATCACGCCGACCGACGCTTCTCGCGACTTGTTGGGCGCCAGGCGCACCTTCATGGCCGACGTGCCGCCGGTGGCGTTCTCGCCCTTGCCCTTGAACCAGACCACCTTGACAGTGGCTTCGCGCGGCGCGGTGAGCGGCTTGAGCAGCTTGAGCGGCTGACCGAGAGAGACCGCACTCGTGGCGATGACAATAATTGAGAGGAGTCGCATGCGGGCCGCACCGTAAAGCGCTTTAGCGCGACGCTCCACCGCCGCGTGGCCGGAGCGCCGCCCCGTTGGATGCCTGTCGTCAGCGGGCGCCACGCCGTGGAGGGCGGCCTCGGGGAAGCGCCCACCGACGTGACGATTCCATGAAGCATGCGCTGAGGTCCGGCACTCGGGAGCGAACCCTCTTTGGAGACCTGATGCCCACGCGACCTCAGCTGCTGACCCACGCCAACCTGTTCCTGTTGGTTGCTGCACTCGTCTCGTGCGGCGAGCTGCCGTCCTCTCCCGACGGTGGCTCGGCAGCAGGTGGTTCAGCAGCAGGCGGCTCGGCAGCAGGTGGCTCGGCAGCAGGTGGCTCGGCAGCAAGTGGCTCGGCAGCAGGTGGCTCGGCAGCAGGTGGCTCGGCAGCAGGTGGCTCGGCAGCAGGTGGCTCGG
>JACSRE010000368.1 GCA_014879945.1 Myxococcus sp. | reverse complement strand
CGCTGGCGAACACCTCGGTCTTCGCGGGCGCGGCGGGCGCCTCGCTCCAGTCGCTGGCGAACACCTCGGCCGGCGCGGCTGCTGCGGCAGGTGCTGGCGGCGCGAGCGGCGGAGGCCTGGCCGCGGCGGACGGATCAGCGGTGATGGCCGCGGCCCGGCTCGACGCCAGAGGTGGAGGAATCGCGAGCGCGTCAAAGGCCGACGCGGAGGTCAGCGCCGCCGGAGGTGACGCGAGCACTTCACCGCTGACCACCGGCAGGTCGTCGAGCGACGCCTCGAACCCGTTGCCGGGGGGCGCGACCTCTACAGCCGTGTCGACGACGGGAAGGTCGTCGAGCGAGGGCACGAACGCGGCCTCGGGCGCGCGCGCTGCTTCGACCACCTCAGCCCAGTTCGAATCGACCGGAGCCTCGTCCGCCGCCATCGAGACGTCGAAGGACTCGTCGGCGATGGGCGCCGCCTCGACGACCGGCGTGGCCTCGAAGACAGGCGCCGCGTCCACGACCGGCAGCCCCTCGACCACCGGCCCGACCTCGACGGCCAGCGATGCCTCGAACACCGGCGCGACGACCGCGGCCTCCACTGCGATGGGATCGACGTCGAACGCAGAGGCTTCAACCGCCGGTGCCGCCTCGGCGATGGGGGCGACGTCGAACGCGGAGGCTTCGACCGCTGCCGCAGGCGCAGCCTCGAACGCAGGGACTTCGACGGCCGGTGGCGCCTCGGCGAGGGGCGCAGCCTCGAGCGAAGCGATCTCGACGACCGGTGCCCCCTCGGCGGTCGGCGAAGCCTCGAACGACGAGACTTCGACCGCCGGTGCAGCTTCGAACGTAGAGACCTCAACGGCCGGTGCCGCCTCGGCGATGGGCGCAGCCTCGATAGCAGAGACCTCGACGGCCGGTGCCGCCTCGGCGATGGGCGCAGCCTCGAACGCAGAGGCCGCGACGGCCGGCGCCGCCTCGATGATGGGGGAAGCCTCGATCGCAGAGACCTCGACGGCCGGCGCCGCCTCGACGATGGGCGCAGCCTCGAACGCCGAGACCTCGACCGCAGGAGCCGGCGCAGCTTCGAACACAGCGACTTCGCCGGCCGGCGCCGCCTCGACGATGGGCGCAGCCTCGAACGCCGAGACCTCGACCGCCGGTGCCGGCGCAGCTTCGAAGACAGGGACTTCGCCGGCCGGCGCTGCCTCGACGATGGGCGCAGCCTCGAACACAGAGGCTTCGACCGGCGGCGCCGCCTCCACGAGAGGCGCAGCCTCGATCGCCGGGACTTCGACCGCCGGTTGCGCCTCGGCGATGGGCGCCGCCTCGATCGCAGGGACCTCGTCGAGCGACGGAACGGCCAGCAAGGGCTCCGATGACTCGGCCGCGACCACCGGGTCGAACATCATGCTGGGCGTGGGGTCGATGATCGCCACATCGGCGCCCGGGCCGTCGAACATCATGCTCGGCGTCGGGTCGATGATCGCCGCTTCGTCAGGCGCCACCTGCGGCGCGGGCTGCGCCTTCGACCCGAGCATCGGCAGGTCGGGGAGCACGTCGGGCGAGCTCGACGACAGCTCGGCCATGGGGCTCGAGACGACGTCCTCGACGCCGAGCTCGAGGTCGGCGATCTCGGTCACGCCGGAGACGACCGACTCCGACGCCTCGTCATCGAGCACCGGCAGGTCGCTGAGCGCGTTGACGGCGGCGACCTCGAGCTGCGTCGCGGCGGCGTCGGCGGTGCCCCCTTCGCTCACCAGCGGCGGCTCCTCAGCCGGCGAGGGGAGCAACGCCGAGGCGGCGGTGGCCTCGACCTTCCGCGGCGGCTCGGGTGCCGGCGGCTTCTTGCTGAAGCCAGCGCCCCCGAACAGCGGCATCGCGGGGATGTTGATCGGCGGCGCGTCGACGACGGGCGCGGCCACCGAAGGGCCCCCGTCTTCGTCATCGAGCAGCGCGGACCGCAGGTCGGCGACCGGGTCGTCGGGAATGTTGAGGTTCAGCGGAGGAGGCGGCGTCGACGGGCGCGTCTGCGCCGGCGGCGCGGTGGGAATCGGAGAGACCTCTTCGTCCGAGATCTCCATCACGTCATCCGCGGGCCCTGGGGCTGCAGGCTGAGGCCAGGTCTGCGCCGGCGGCTGCCAGGGGGCTGGCTGCTCCCACGTCTGCTGGGGCGCGGGCGGCGCGGCGGGCGGGTAGTAGCCGGGCTGCGGCTGCCCGTACCAGCCCTGCGGCTGTGCGTACTGCGACGGCGGATACGGCGACTGCTGCTGGTACGGCTGCTGGTAGGCGTTCGGGTCGTAGCCCTGTTGCGGGTAGCCGTACTGCTGGTTCGGATCGTACGGGACCTGCTGGTTCGGATCGTACGGGACCTGCTGGTTCGGATCGTACGGGGCCTGCTGGTTCGGATCGTACGCCTGCTGGTTCGGATCGTACGGGACCTGCTGGTTCGGATCGTACGGGGCCTGCTGGTTCGGGTCGTACCCCTGTTGGCCGTACCACTGCTGCTGCGGCTGGTTGGGGTCGTAGTAGCCGGCCTGAGGCTGGCTCCACTGCTGGCTCGGATCGTAGCCGGGCGGGTACGGGTACCACTGGCCGTCGGCGCCCCACTGCCCGTACTGGCTCATGTCGACACCGAGCTGGGCCGCGAGCTCGTACCAGCGCTGCTCTTCGGTAGGCGTCAGCCCGTTCGTCTTCCGCTTGTCGTCGAGGAAGCGGAACTCACGCATGGCTGCCTGGGTGTCAGACATAAGAACGACGCCAGCTTAAGCCCGAACCTGCCGAGCCCCAAGGAAGCGTTGCGCTAGTTCGAGAGGATTTCGTCACGAACGCTGTCCTCGAAGCGCACGAGGTCGGATGAGGTGTGCTGCCCGAAGGCCTTCTCGAACGGCGCTCCGCGGCCCACGTCGCGCAGCAACCCGATGAGGTCGGGCATGCCGTAGCGCTGCACGTAGCTGCGCATGGCCATCGCGGCGTACGAGTACAAGAGGCCCGGGTCGGACGAGGCGATGAGCGGGTCGTCGCGCATGGTGGCGAGCGAGGGCAGGCGCTTCTGGCTGGCGAGCTGCTTGAGGTACGCGTGGTAGCGGCCCTCGGGGCGGGTGCGGCCGGTGAACTCCCACTCGACGTACTCCGCGAGGCCCTCGTTGACCCACTTCGGCAGCCCGCGGGTGTTGAACTGGCAGAGCTCATCGACGACGGCGTGCACGTACTCGTGCACCAGGGTGGCCTGGTTGCGGGGGTTGATCTCGGCCGAGTCGTTCATGCGAATCGCGCTCGCCGAGTAGAAGCCCGCGATGGCGGCGGCGGCCCAGGGCCCGTGGTGCATCGTGAACTCGGCCTTGGAGTAGAGGATGACGTCGACCGCGCTCTCGCGAGCGACGCCCATCACGTTGCGGGCCGCCAGCCGCGCCTCTTCCAGCGCGCCCTGCACGCGCCCCTCGTAGTCAGCGCGCTGACCGAAATCGCGCTGGGCGTTGAAGTAGCGAAAGCGGAAGTACGCGTTCTGCCGGGTCCGGCGCCCCTCTTCGTCGACGCCCGACTCGTAGCTGCGCGACTCCCCCAGCCTGGGCGGCGCGGGCCTGCGGGGCTCCGACGAGGGGGGCCGCTCCTCGTCCTCCTCGTCGGCCGCCACCACCGCCACGGGGCTCGAGCGCTCCTCCCCTCGGGCCTGCGCACGCCCTGCGCCCGCGAGCTGCGCCCGCGCCGCGGCTGACTCCTGAGCCATCGAGCGCGCGCTCACCAGCAGGGCCTGCGCGTCCTCCCAGGCCCGGGAGCGCTTCGGCACGGCCGACAAGAGCTGCACCGCCGCCGCGCCGTCCTTCTCTTCGAGCATCAACCGCGCGAGCTCGACCGAGAGGTCGCCGTCGTTCGGGTGGCGCTTGAGCCCGGCGCGCAGCACCTCGTCGGCCGAGGTGCGTTGGTCGGTCTTGATGGCCGCCCTCGCGGTACACGCCACGGCGCCCGGCTGGCTCTCGAAGGCCACGCTCTTCTCGCCCAGCGAGTACGCCATCACCGCGTCGGCCGGCAGCAGCGCCAGGCAGCCGCTCGAGAGCGCCGCGGCGATGCGCTTCTTGTCTTTCGGCGCGTACCCTTTGGGCTGAACGGCGGCGAAGGCCAGGTACAGCTCCTCCCACTGGCCCGCCTTCGCGAAGGACTCGGCGCCGGCGGCGGTCGGGGGAGCAGCCAGGAGGACCAGGAGCGAAGCAGAGAGCACGGGGCGCTACCCTACCCTCTCGGGCCGGCGCTTTAGAACGACCAGCGGTTCAAGATGCCGGCGAAGTCGGCCAGCTCTTCTTTGCGCGCGTCGGGCTTCTTCTTCGAGTCGGCCGCGACGAGCCGATCGTTGATCGCGGCCAGGCGCTGGCCCATCACCTGGGCGAGGTTGGCGACCACCTTGAGCGTGGCGAGGTTGTTGCCCCTGATGAGCTTCTGCACCCGCCGGCTGGGGATCTTGAGCATCGAGAGCTCGGTCTTCGCCACCGCCGTCGCCGACCGGGTGTCGCCCGGGCTGACCAGGCACATCTCGCCCAGCACCGCGTGCGTGGACAGCACCGCGAGCTCGACCCCCTTCTTCGTCACCAGGGCCTCACCCGAGAGGATGACGTAGAGCGCGTCGCCTTCGTCGCCCTCGCGAAACACCGTGCGGCCCTTCTCGATCACCTGCTCGAGCGCGACCTCGAAGAACTCGGCGGCCTCGGGCACCGTCAGGCCCTGGAAGATGGGGATCTGCACGAGCTTCTTGAGGAGCGAGGCGGGGATCGACATGGAGTTCGTCCTTGGCGGAGCCAGCTACGGGTTTCGTCAGATGCCGCGCAGCACGGTGGCCTTGCCCACGCGGCCGATGGCCAGCACGTACGCGCTGGTGCGCAGCGGCAGCTTCCGGGTGCGGGAGATCTGCCCGACTTTCTCGTAGGCCTCTCTCATCACGCGCTGGAGCTCGCTGGTGACGCGCTCCTCCTCCCACGTGACGTGCTGCATGTTCTGCACCCACTCGAAGTAGCTGACGGTGACGCCGCCGGCGTTGGCGAGAATGTCGGGCACCACCAACACGCCGCGCTGCTCGAAGATCTCGTCGGCTTCGGGCGTACACGGCCCGTTCGCGCCCTCGAGCACGATGCGCGCGCGCACCTCGGCGGCCACCCGCTGGTCCACCACGCCGCCGATGGCGGCAGGCACCAGCACGTCGCAGTCGGCCGTCAGCACGTCTTCATTGCGACACGGGGTGCCGCCGGTGAAGCCGCGCACGGTGCCGTTCTTCTTCACATGCTCGAACAGCGCAGGCACGTCGAGGCCCCTGGCGTTCTGCACGCCGCCGTGCACGTCGCTGACCGCGACGATCTTCCCGCCGTCTTCGTGGAACAGGCGCGCAGCATGGCTGCCCACGTTGCCGAAGCCCTGAATGGCGAACCGGGTGCCCTGCACCTGCTGGCCGACGTCGCGGAGGATCTCACGCGCGATGAACTGGAGGCCCCGCGCCGTGGCGACCTCACGCCCCCGGCTGCCGTAGAGATCGATGGGCTTGCCCGTCACCACCGCCGGCGAGTGGCCGTGGTAGCGCGAGTACTGGTCCATGATCCACGCCATCACCTGGGGGTTGGTGTTCATGTCTGGCCCGGGGATGTCGCGGGTCGGCCCGATGACGTCGTGGATCTGATCGACGAACTTGCGGGTGAGGCGCTCGAGCTCCTTCACCGACAGCTCGGCGGGGTTGCACTGAATGCCCCCCTTGGCGCCGCCGTAGGGCAGGTTCACCACCGCGGTCTTCCACGTCATCAGCGACGCGAGCCCGAGCACCTCGTCTTCGTTGACGTCGGGGTGAAAGCGCAGCCCGCCTTTCATGGGGCCGCGCGCGTTGTCGTGCTGCACGCGGTAGCCCTTGAAGGTGCGGATCTCGCCGTTGTCGAGCTCGATGGAGACCTGCACGCTGACGGTGCGCAAGGGCGTGGCGAGCAACGTCTCGATGCGCTCGCCCACGTCCATGATGCGTGCGGCCTTCTTGAAGTACCAGTTGGCGGCTTCTGCCGAAGTCATGGTGCGCGGACCATAGGGCTGCGCGTAGCATGTCGTCCATGATTCGAGTCTCAGCCGGCGTCATCGCCTTCACGGCCCTCGTCCTCAGCTGCGGACCGACGGTGCCCGTGAAGTGCCAACCCTCCAACTGCTCCGGCTGCTGCACCGAGACGGAAGAGTGCATCGGCACCAACAAACAGACCCGCAACGGCTGCGGCTCGGGAGGCGCGACCTGCAAGGCGTGCCTGGTCGATCAGACCTGTAGCGTTCAGGGCCGCTGCGTGATCGACCCCGACGGCGGCGTGTCGGCTGGAGGAGGAACGGCGGGCACCGGCGGCGGGAGCGCAGGCGGCACCACCGTCTGCGGCGGTGAAGGCGAGGTCTGCTGCGCGAACCAGGGCTGCAACCTGACCCTCTCATGCAGCCGCGGCCTGTGCATTCGCTGCGGCATGACGAACCAGCCGTGCTGCAACTCGTCGTGCCTCGGCTCCAACGTCTGCACCAACGGCACCTGCGTGTTCCCGATGAGCACGGGCGGTGGCTCGGCGGGCGGTGGCTCAGCGGGCGGTGGCTCAGCGGGCGGTGGCTCAGCGGGCGGTGGCTC